>NZ_JBRKIT010000022.1:0-35407 GCF_052983395.1 Sinomicrobium halophytocola | reverse complement strand
TTTCCCGTAACGGGGGGACATTGAGGGGAAATACGTTGAGCCTGTAATACAGGTCGATTCTAAAACGGTTTTCACCGATTTCCCGTTCCAGGTTTTTGTTGGTGGCCGCAATTACGCGGACATCGACGTTGATCTCCTTGTTGCCCCCGAGCCGTTCCATATGTTTTTCCTGGAGCACTCTCAATAATTTGGGCTGCATTTCCAAAGGCAGTTCCCCGATCTCATCAAGAAATATGGTCCCGCCATGGGCCTGCTCAAACTTTCCGATCCTTTGTGCCAGGGCACCGGTAAAGGTGCCCTTCTCATGGCCGAACAACTCGGATTCGATCAGGGTGGAGGGCAGTGTCGCACAGTTTACAATGACAAAGGGTCCGTTCCTTCGGGGGGAGAGCTCGTGTATGGCATGGGCCAATCTTTCCTTTCCCGTGCCGCTTTCCCCCAAAATCAGGACGGAGGTGTCCATGGGGGCCACCCTCCGGATCTGTTCAAAGACCTTCAATAGTGGCGGACTCTGTCCGATAATGTTCTCAAAGGCGGAGCGGTCCCCGGGACTATCCGGTCTTTGTCCCCCGGAAGCAGTGTCATCGGTCTTGGACAGTTCCTGTTTTTGGTTTTGGTGGTACTGTGCTATCTCAATGGCTATGAGCAGTTCTTTCTTGCGGTAGGGCTTGACAAGGAACCCATAGGGTTCCGTTATCTTGGCGGCATCCAGGATGGTCTTGTTGGAATTGGCGGAGAGATAAATGAACCCGATCCCTGCGGTTTTCAGTTCCCTGGCCAGATCGATCCCGGAAAGGCTGCCTTCCAGGTGGATGTCCAGGATGGCCAGGGTGGGATTCTCCTTTTGGATGATTTGCCTGGCCCTTGGAACCGAACTGGCAATTTCGCACACCTCGAACCCGGCCTCCCTCAGCATGAGCCTCAGGCCATTGGCAAGGATGAACTCATCTTCGACTATCAATATCTTATCATTGATCCCCATAAGTTGGTATTGCACTGGTTTTAATGCATGTAAGGAAAGAAGGTAACGAAATGCCAAGACAGGGCATTCTGGGTTTGGTGTGCCATTTCATTACTTCCATATCCTTAAGAAGTGGTACAAAGGCATTGTTTTCTATAGGCAACCGGAGCCATCCCCGCACGGCGCCTAAAGAAATTACTGAAATGGGCAGTTTCACTGAAAGATAATTGCCATGCTATTTCCTTTATAAGCAAATCTTCTTGTAATAAAAGTGTTTTTGCCAATTTAAATATTTGATCATCTATATATTCCCGAGCGGTTTTTCCAGTTTCCTTTTTTACAACGGCATACAAGTGATTGGGATGTATAAAAAGCAAATCTGCATACTCGGCCACTGTTTTCCTCTCGAAAACCCTATTATTATTGTTGATGGAATGCAACCATAACAGTGATTTGAATTTTCTGATAATTTCCTTAGGTTCATTTTTTTCAAGGCTGTTTTCTGAATCGGGGCCACTTGTTTGGGAGTCGTAAATACGCTTGATGCTCAAGAAAAATGCCTGAAGGTATACATTAACAATCACCAGGTCTCCCTTATCGGAATTGTAATGGTATTCATCGAAAATTATCCAAAAGAGTTCTTTTATGGTTTCTGCCTGATGGGCACTTATCTCCAGGGGCTTATTTCTTAACAGGCTTATTTCCAGAAATGGAAAACTTGTCATAATGGACAATAGCTGCCTGTTGTTCAACAAAAACTTTTCAGTGAACCGGATGAACAGACCATTGGTGACTCCCCTGAAATTCTTGACTTTATTGGGTTCCCCGGGTGATTTATAGAGAAGGTGGCCCAGGCCGTCACTGGCGTCATCCGGCGAATTGGAATGCCCATCAGTCTTAAAGAAAAGAACAATGGCAAAATGCTGGTCACTTGAATTTTTAAAAGGGACTATTTGGTGCAAGGGACAATTTTCAAAATGATTTACTTCGAAGTCACAAACAGTTTTGAAAACTGTTTTCGGCAAGGCATTAACAATGTCATTTGCTACGACCATGGTCCATGTTTTATTGAACCGGCCGTTCAAATTACATGCCATTGTTTTATTGTGCTGAAAGTCAATAGTATATTATGTGTTCCGAATAAAAAGAACGACGATATTACGTTGTCAAAAAGTATCGGCCAACGATATATAGTGGCGGTTGGTCAATCGTTTTGTCCCGTTCGGATGCCGAAATGATCCTGTTTCGATATCAAAAAAGGCTTTCGGAAAACCGAAAGCCTTTTTCTGTAGCGAAGACGGGATTTGAACCCGTGACCTCAGGGTTATGAATCCTGCGCTCTAACCAACTGAGCTACCTCGCCATTTTTTAAAGACCGTTTTTTCGCTGAAGTAGCAGCAAAACTGTCTTTGCGGCTGCAAATATAGAAACAAAATCGGGTACGGCAAACACATAATGAAAAAAAAATATTTTATCATTTTCGGTTAGGTTTTTTGTAAGAAATAATTATATTGTCGTTCTTTAAAAAAGGAACAGATATGCAGGATAAAATAAAATACGAACTTGAATTTCAAATACATTCTTCGCCCCAACTCTTATATCAATATATATCCACACCCTCCGGGTTGTCCGAATGGTTTGCCGATAATGTAAACTCCAGGGGAGAAATATATACCTTTATATGGGACGACAGCGAAGAGAAGGCCAAGATGGTAAGGAAAAAAAGCGGGGAATCCGTTAAATTCAAATGGCTTTCCACCGAAGATGATGCCTTTTTTGAATTTAAGATCGTAGTAGATGAAATAACCAAGGACGTCTCGCTTATGATTACCGATTTTACCGAAGAAGACGAGCTCGACGAAGCAAAAATGCTATGGGAAAACCAGGTATCCGATCTGAAGCACGTTCTGGGTTCTGCGTAAGGTTATTTATGTTTTTACCAGTATATTTGCCCTGAATAAATTTTCAGGGCTTTTTTTATGGTTAATTTCAACGGCGACTTACTGCCTTCCACATCACACTTCTTAAATCAGGAAAACCGGGGCTTGCGTTATGGAGACGCACTTTTTGAAACGATCCGGGTAGTAAATTCGAAGATATTCTTCTGGGAAGAACACTATTTGAGACTTATGGCATCCATGCGGATACTCCGGATGGAGATCCCGATGGATTTTACTATGGAGCACCTGGAAAACGAGATAAAGAAAACGCTGGAAGCCAATACAATGGCTGATAAGGCGGTACGGGTAAGGCTGGGAGTGCACCGCGAAGGGGGGGGACTGTACCTGCCGGAATCCAGGGGTGTGGCATATATTATAGAAACCCGCCAGCTGGACAGTCCTTTTTATATGCTTAGCGGAGAATCGTGCACGGTAGAACTGTTTAAGGATCACTGGGTGAATTCCGGTTTGTTGTCTACACTGAAGACCAATAACAGGCTTGTCAATATCCTGGCTGCTGTTTATGCGGAAGAAAACGGTTATGAAAATTGTCTTCTCATCAATGAAAAGAAAAATGTGGTGGAGGCCATAAACGGGAATATTTTCCTGGTCAGGGGAAATACCATAAAAACACCGCCGCAGGAAGATGGCTGTATTAACGGTATATTGCGAAAACAACTGCTGAAAATACTGTCTAAACTGGAAGGATATACCGTAGAGGAAGCTTCTGTTTCACCGTTTGAGCTGCAAAAAGCGGATGAATTGTTTATTACAAACACGATTACGGGAATACGCCCGGTTACCAACTACAGGAAAAAACAATTCCGGACCGATGTAAGCAGGGACCTTCTCGGAAAACTAAACATGCACGTACGCCTTGAAGGCAGCAAATAGAAAAAAGCGGGGGGGTAGTGGCTTGCTTTTTGGAAATCAGTTCAGATTCGGGTTTTCGGGAGCATTGGACCATAAAAGGTAATCACCGCCGAATTCCACCATTTTTTCCTTCCAGAAGGAAGAGGCGGATTTACGGATAACACTGCTTTTATATGTGTTTTCCGATACGATCCAGGAGTTGGATTGTAACTCCTTATCCAATTGAAGCGTATCCCAACCGGAATATCCCAGAAAGAATTTGATATCGGAACTTTTAATCCCACCATTATTTATCTGGTCTACAATAACCTCAAAATCACCTCCCCAATAGATCCCATGAGAGATCTCGATGCTATTGGTAATGAGTTGCGGTACCTTATGGATAAAATAAAGGTTATCCTGCTCAACAGGACCACCGTTATATATTTTGAAAGACCTGGTGATTTCAGGAATGAGTTCGTTTAAGCGAAAGGAGAGGGGTTTGTTGAGGATAAAACCTATAGACCCTTCATCGTTGTGTTCTGCGAGCAGGACTACCGACCGGTTAAAAGAAACATCCCCTATGATAGAAGGTTCCGCGATCAGTAAATGTCCTTTTTGTGGTTTTAGAGCAATCATAGGCATTTTATTTCTTTAAATCTAAAGAAAAAAATGATAAAAACAAATTTTCCGCTTGAGAAATTGAAGGTAGGAGATAAAAAAACACCTGCTTTTACAGGTGTTTGCCATTTATCTTAAAAGAGGAGATTATTAATTAACGGCTTTGCTCAATTCAGCTCCCGCTTTAAATTTAACCACTTTTTTAGCAGCAATTTTGATGGTTTTTCCAGTTTGAGGGTTTCTTCCTTCCCTGGCAGCTCTTTTTGAAACTGACCATGACCCGAAGCCTACCAAAGACACTTTATCTCCCTTTTTTAAGGTTTTTTCAATACTTCCTAAGAAAGATTCCAGAGCCTTCTTAGCTGCAGCTTTGGTGATACCGGCATCAGCAGCCATGGCATCAATTAATTCTGTTTTGTTCATAATATAAGAATTTAAAAAATTAACTGTTGGTTAAACATCGTTTTAAAAATGGTTACACAAATTTATACGGATTTCATTATAACGCAAGTAAAATAAGGGGAAATCCCCTTTTTTGTTGATAACTTCGGAAAATTGTTGATAAAGTGTAGCCTTTTTCTTTGCTTATGCTGAGCCCAGTAATTATAAGCCCTTAGCTCACATTGGCTTCCGTTCCGAAGGTATGTCCGTTAAGTATATCCGAAATATGCATTTTCCGCTTTCCGGGCATTTGTATTTCAAACAACCGGATAAATCCGTTCTTCACCGCAATTTTCACTTCGTTCTTTCCGCTAATTACTTTTCCGACAGGCTTATTGTGTTCTGTTTTTTCCTTTTCCGCACGGAATATTTTTATCTGTTCGTCCCTTCCATCATCAGTCAGTGTTGTCCATGCCCCGGGATAGGGGCTAAGCCCGCGTATGTGATTGTAAATATCTTCTATGCTGCTGTTCCAGTCAATCTTACAGGTGTCTTTATGGATCTTGCCGGCCGTTTTCAGTGTTCCGGGTTCTTCCTGTTTTTGGGGAGTCACTTTGCCCGTCTCTACCTGCCGTACGGTAGCAAGTACGAGCCCGGCCCCGATGTCCATCAGCTTGTCGTGAAGGTCTCCCGCGTTTTCTTCGGGATCTATATTGGTTTCTGCCTGCATAATGATCTCCCCGGTATCTATTTTGTCATCGATAAAGAAAGTGGTCACCCCGGTTATCGTTTCACCGTTCATTATTGCCCTGTTAATGGGCGCGGCTCCCCGGTAGTCGGGCAGGAGGGAAGCATGGAGATTAAAGGTGCCGTATTCGGGCATTTCCCATACCGCACGGGGCAGCATGCGAAAAGCAACCACCACCTGCAGGTTGGCCTGCAAAGACCGTAAGACGGACAGGAACTGTTCGTCCTTTAAATTTTCGGGTTGGAGGATTGTAAGGTTTTGTGATACGGCATATTTTTTTACGGCGGATTCCTGTATCTTCCTACCCCTTCCGGCGGGCTTGTCGGGCGCTGTTATCACCCCAACGACATTATAATCGTTCTCTACGAGTTTTTTGAGGGTTCCCACGGCAAAATCGGGAGTTCCCATAAATACAATTCTCAGGTTTCTCATGGTTCTCGGTATTGGGTATAAAGTCCGGGAAGAGCATACAGCCGTTAATCCCTTACTTTACTTCATATTCGTTTTTATCGTTTATACGTATCTTTTCGGCTTCCAGCAGTTTTTTTAAAACATCAAGCACATACTTTTCCCTGAAGGTAAGTGTTTCTGTAAGTTCCCTGGAAGTCATCGCTTTTTGCTTAAGGGCCTTCAGGGTTTCTTCTTCGATGATCTTTAAGACTTCGCCCGAAATCCCGTTTTGTTTTTTACGGATACATACGGAGCATATCCCGCATTCCGTACCGTTATTTTCATCGAAATACGAAAGTATCCGGATGCTTTTACAGGTTTTGTCATCCTCTATATAGCGGATCACGGAGTCTACCTGTCCGTATTTCTGCTTATTCTGTTTTTTAATGTCTTTGGCAATGACATTTATGGTAATATCATCTTCGCGGGGCACAAGAAAGGTGATCCGGGCGTCCGTATGCTCCGCGTTATAGGAAATAATCCCGTCCCTGTCCAGTTGTTCCAGCACGGTGATCACCCTTTTCTCTTCCGAAGCGGTCTTTTGTGCCATCAGTTGCGGATTCACCGTGGTTTCGTTATCAAATATACCACCGTAGGTGCGTAGGATGGCCTGGATGATGTGTTCCGAACGCGGGTTTTTATCCATGTACATAAACAACTGGTGGTTGGTTACGGTGAATTGCACGGTGGTTTTCCGTTCGAATTGCTCGGAAAGCGAGATCACGGAATTCCGGTCCAGTAATTTCAGGCCGTTATACGTAAGTACCGGGTTTAAATGGTAGGTGGAGCAAAAATGATTAAAGTGGAAGGAAAAGGTGTTGTTCTCTCCTTCACCATAGGATACCTGAAAGTAACTGTTCAGTTTTTTGTACAGCAATTTAATAAAAGTGACATCCGGAAGATTATCCAGGAACTGTTTTTTCAGGTAGTGTTCGTCCTGGCTGTTTTTGAGGATTACGGCAAAAGCTTTTTCTCCGTTTCTGCCTGCCCTTCCTGCTTCCTGGTAATAACTTTCCATGTTTTCCGGCAGGTGCATATGAACAACCGTTTTTACGTCCGGTTTATCGATCCCCATCCCGAAGGCATTGGTGGCTACCATCACCTGGATAGTGTTGTTCAGCCACTGGCGGAGTTTATCGTTTTTATCTTCCGGGCTGATTCCCCCGTGGTAATAACCGGCAGTGATGCCATTGGCGTTAAGATGCGCGGCTATTTCGGATGTAGCCTTGCGGTTACGGACGTATACGATGGAAGACTCCTTGTTTTTTCTTAGTATTTGTTTGAGCCTGTACAGTTTGTCTTCTTCCCGGAAAACCATATAAGCTATGTTGGTGCGGGCAAAAGACTTCCGGAATACGGTAGCATCCTTTATCTCCAGGTTTTCCAGGATGTCGTCCACAACTTTTGCCGTTGCGGACGCGGTGAGGGCAACAGTGGGTACCTTCGGAAATATCTCCTTCAGTACCGCACAATTGCGATAAGCGGGACGAAAATCGTTTCCCCACTGCGAAATACAATGGGCTTCATCGATGGCAACCAGGTTTACGGGCATCTGGCGGATCCTTTCCAGGACCATTTCCTGCTGGAGCCGTTCGGGGGAAAGATAGAGAAATTTGTAATTGCCATAAATGCAATTGTCCAGTATACTGTCTACTTCGTCATATTTTAACCCTCCGGCCAGGGCCGCGGTTTTGATGCCTTTGGCCCTGAGGTTCTCCACCTGGTCGCGAATAAGGGCCACAAGGGGGGAAACAACAATGCAAATGCCTTCCCGGGCCAATGCGGGCACCTGGAAACAAACAGACTTCCCACCACCGGTAGGGAGGAGCGCAAGCGCATCCTGTCCGTCCAGTAAAGCATTGATAATCTGCCGCTGCGGATGCCGGAAGGAGTCGAACCCCCAGTACTTGTTCAATATTTGAAGCGGTTCTATCGTAGCTCCGGTTTTTTAGGGTTTTACATTTTCGGGATATCTCCCTTTATTTATTTTGACAGGCCGTAAATAATGCACTTCCGGGCATTTTTTTATCTGCTCACCTGCGGAGGATCATTTCCATGTGTTCCAGTATAAAATCCGCCCTGTAGGGGATGGCCCCCGTAGGAACTTCTATAAGATTATAACCGTAACTTTCATAAGTAACTTTTATAAAACGGTGAATGGCTTCGGCCTGTTTAAAGTTTTCATAGCGTTCTTTATCGGAAACATAAATGGCTTCCCAGGGGGGAAGTAAAAATACTTCATCGTATTTACAATACCGGCACGTTTCCCTGAAAAAATCCGGATAGGCGGAACCGGCATAGTCCATATAGGCCAGAACGTCCGGCACACCCCGGTCTATAAAAACCCTTTCGGCCCCGAGCTCTGCGGCATCCGTAAATTGCTTTTTTCGTCCTTCCAGCAATCTGGTACTGAACAACAGCGGTTCCGTCAGGAATAATTGATCTATACCTTCTTCCTGTGCCTCGGCTGTGACCTGCCGGGATATTTCCGGAAAACAGGTGAGTCCTCTCCGGGTAAATTCATCCAGTACCGATGATTTTCCCGTTCCCGGGCCGCCTGTAATGACAATCTTCTTCGTATTCACCGTATTTTATTGGTCTCGGTTTCAGGTTTAAAACCCCGTTTCCGATAGTTATCGGGTTATTTAGTTGATGAGTTAAACAGACATTGGGCACCACCTGACCAACTGAATACCCTTGTTTTACAATTATTCATGGATGTGTGGCTAAACGGACTTTCAGTCTGTTCCAAACTTACGGACATTAAACCCGTATAGCAGTTCGGTAAAAAGTGCAAAATAAGGAAATGCCGGTGTAACTAAAAAATGAAAATAGCTTTGGGAGTGTATATTATCCTCGATTTTTATGTTTTTTGTCCCTGGGTCCCCGATTTTTGTCTTGCGTGTGGTTTAACGTAATATACCCGTGAAAATTCCGTTAGAAGATGTATCTTTGCAAGATACTATACTTAATATTTGGAAATTCAGACATGGGTTCGGAAAAGGAAGAACAATTCTACGAAAGACTAAAAGAAGAATTAAACAATACCACGACCTGGCCATCCAGTTATTTATACAAATTCATAATTCCTACAGACAAGGATAAAATAACCCGGATCGAGACTATTTTTGATAACAAAGGAGCGGTGATAACCAGAAAGAAATCCTCCAATGGTAAATACACTGCAGTTTCTATTCAGCTGATTATGGAGAGTGCGGATGCGGTAATAGAAAAATATCAAGAGGTAGGTAAGGTAGAAGGAGTGATTTCTCTTTAAGCAGGAAGAAATACGTATCCTGTGAAATCAGACATTCTTTTTAGTGATGGGTATACGCCGGATAATAGAAACGTCTTTTGATCCGGTTTTGGAAAAAAATTAGTATTTTGCACTCATTATTTTACTTCGCCCCATAATTAGTAGTACTTCAATAACAATAAATTTTAATACCTTATAATATTTTGACGGACAATTTAGAGTATAATACAGAGCGTGAGAGGCTCATAATTCCCGAATACGGACGGCATATACAGAAGATGATAGACTATGCCATTTCCATAGACAACCGGGATGAACGCAATAAGGTTGCCAGGGCCATAATTGGTGTTATGGGAAATCTTAATCCTCACCTGCGGGACGTACCTGATTTTCAGCATAAACTCTGGGATCAGCTTTTTATCATTTCCGATTTCCGGCTCGATGCGGATTCTCCTTTCCCCAAACCGGAAAGAGAACTCCTGGAACAAAAGCCCGAACCGTTGGATTACCCGCAAAACCATCCGAAATACCGTTTTTACGGTAATAACATCAAAAGGATGATAGACGTGTGCAACAGCTGGGAAGAAAGCGACCTGAAGGAAGGATTGAAATTCACTATTGCCAATCACATGAAAAAGAGTTTCCTGAACTGGAATAAAGATACGGTTGAGGACGATGTTATTTTCGGGCATCTTTACGAGTTGAGTGATGGTAAGATCAATCTTGCCAAATGGGAAGAAGACCTGTCGGACAGTGATGACCTTATGCGGGGGAAACCCAAGCACAGCGGGAAAACCAATCAGAAAAACCGGAATACCGGGAAGAACAACCGCGGTAAAAAACGCTACTAAAACTTATTATCAAATCCCGATTTCAATTTCACTTCGATCTCTTTAACGGAAAGCAGGGAAATGAAATTTTTTAAATACCATGGTCTTTAAATGGGTATATTCAAAATAGAAGGAGGTCATACCCTGCAAGGGGAAATTATCCCGCAGGGGGCAAAGAACGAAGCTTTACAGATATTATGTGCCGTTTTACTCACGGAAGAAACGGTTACCATTCACAATATTCCCGATATACTGGATGTCAATAAACTGATAAACCTGCTCGGAAGCCTGGGGGTGAAAACCGAAAAACTGGGCAAAGGAGCGTATAGTTTTACGGCAGACAATGTGGATCTGGATTATTTACAGGCAGAACAGTTTAAGGAAGACGGCAGGGGACTCCGGGGATCGATCATGATCGTAGGCCCGCTGCTGGCCAGGTTCGGCATGGGATATATTCCTAAACCGGGCGGGGACAAAATAGGCCGCAGGCGACTGGATACGCATTTCGAAGGCCTTATAAAACTCGGTGCAAAGTTCCGCTATAACCGCGAAGAATATTTCTACGGTGTGGAAGCCGAGAGACTTCACGGAACGTATATGCTGCTCGACGAAGCTTCCGTGACCGGTACGGCCAATATAGTGATGGCCGCTGTTCTGGCGGAAGGTATTACTACCATCTACAATGCCGCCTGTGAACCCTACCTGCAGCAACTCTGTAATATGCTGAACCGGATGGGGGCTAAGATAAGTGGAGTAGGGTCCAACCTGCTCACGATCGAAGGCGTGGAAAAACTGCACGGCACCACCCATATCATGCTCCCAGATATGATTGAAATAGGCAGCTGGATAGGCCTCGCCGCCATGACGCAAAGCGAACTGACCATTAAAAACGTCGGCTGGGGAAGCCTGGGACAAATTCCGAATGTATTCCGTAAA
This sequence comes from Sinomicrobium halophytocola, assembly GCF_052983395.1. NCBI lineage: Bacteria > Pseudomonadati > Bacteroidota > Flavobacteriia > Flavobacteriales > Flavobacteriaceae > Sinomicrobium > Sinomicrobium halophytocola. The sequence goes on along the minus strand of NZ_JBRKIT010000022.1, from coordinate 24,432 downwards.
CTCGGAATTACACTGGAGAAAAGGGACGATGATATTTACATTCCCGCACATACGGAAGGGTACGAAATACAGAGTTTTATAGACGGTTCCATACTGACCATTGCCGATGCGCCCTGGCCGGGCTTTACCCCGGACCTGTTGAGTATAGTACTGGTAATAGCAACACAGGCCAGGGGAAGTGTGCTTATACATCAGAAAATGTTTGAAAGCCGCCTGTTTTTCGTGGATAAACTCATAGATATGGGGGCCAAGATCATTCTCTGCGACCCGCACCGGGCCACGGTGATAGGCCATGATTTTCAGTCGAAACTGAAAGCCACCACCATGACATCTCCGGACATACGGGCGGGAGTAGCCTTGTTGATCGCAGCGCTTTCCGCCAAAGGAACTTCAACAATACACAATATAGAACAAATAGACCGCGGATACGAACATATAGATGAAAGACTCCGGGCCATAGGGGCACGTATAGAGCGTATATCGTAGTTTTTACAGGATAGAAAATTTAAGAAGAGCCGGATGATCTTTGGAAAGAAAGGTCATCCGGCTTTTTGTTGAATAGAATGCGGAGTACAAACTCGTTTATGGGATCAGTCTTTTAGAGTGGAGCCTTAATTATTATGTAAAATAGAAGAAAAGGAAAAAGTTAACTAAAATTATAATTTCCGGGATAGTGTGTTAGCCCGAATTTCTTTCTGATATAAAAGATCCGACATTATAGACCAGTGCATAATTTTAATATTCCGGATATTCGTGCGGAAACTTTCAAATACGCAAGTTTTGAATAAGTGCCTTTAGGGAGGAAATTTTAAGAAATCAGGATTTGAGAAATTTCCATGCAAAATGATCCACCTAATCATTATTACAGCCATTTGCTATAGTGCTCATATTTTCGATATTCCGTACCAATGTTCAGAAATTTTCATATACGCGAATTATGAGAGGGTAGGTTTTTGAAGGTAATTTGGAATAATTGATGTTTTAGTTTAAAATTTGTGTTGTTGGAGTGGGTTTTGAAATATTCTATTTTACATAATATAAATTATAGTTCAAATACTTGTGTCTTTTAATTTATACCATACTGGCTGCTATTTGCCCTATAATGACATTATGTATAATATAAAGATCCGGCTTTCCAAAAGTCCAGAATGAACTTATTGAAAACGCCAGTAAGAAATTAAAGGACGAAGTTATTGATTTTAAGAAGCGAGTGAATTATGGGAGCGGGAAATTTGAATAGTTATTCAAGTTATCGTTAGAAATATCTATATTTATATTTTTCCCGCTTTCTCCAAGTTCTTTGCATAATACTTGTATTGAAAGTCTAAGTAGTGCTGCCGCTCCACGAGGAGATTTAGAATGAATTGCTGTAGCCTCTCTATATAATTTAAGTACAGACTCGGGCATTTCAGCATTTGGAAATGGAGCGTTACCCGTTTCTGGATAGAATATTTTATTTTGTACCCAAAGTGTACTCTGATTGCAATGTTGACAACTGCCAATTCTAATATCATTTTCATTTGCTCCATAACTGTTTCCATTCCAATGAATACTCCACCAATCTTGTTTTGAGATGGTTCCACAGTGAGGACAAGTGTAAGATTTTGAAAATACTTCAGGTTCTATATGTTTCATGTTTTAAAGTTAATAGCAGTTATTTTTACAATTGCCAATTCAATATACTATCTAAAGGATGTGTCATTTTAGAGTTAGAAAAAATTCGGCTTTCATTTATTAACGATTTTTCTAACTTATTGTTAAGTTTTGAAATATACTCATTTAGACTTCGTGTTCCACGAATTATATGTCCAACCTGCATATAATCAGGTAAACTTCTTTCTGAAATATCCTTCAAAGTCAGAATGGATAATTTTAATCTGTCCGGCTTTTCATCCTCTTTCAAATTCTCGTCTAGAATTGCTGAATGCCCATATCCTACTTCAAACGGAACCCATTGCGATTTATACGTTTTTTCCGACACCACAACTAGCATATGTGTACTATTCTTTATTCCTTTTTTAATATTCTCCGTTATCAAAATTGGATTGCCAGATTGTGCTGCGTTTTGTAGTTCGGTATCTTCTTCATCTAAATAGTAGTCAATTTCAGCTTGTTTTAAATATTCAGCTATTTTTCTACACTCGGCTTTGTCTTCTCTTTTATGACTTAAAAAGACACAGGGTCTGTTATTTAATTCAGAGGAATTAATAGATTTTAAAAGCCAATGAATATGTTCTGAAAATTTTGCTTTATTATATCCCTTCTCCATTTTATTATTTTATTTACGTCTTTGCGCTAGCCATAAAGTGTGCTCTCTTGAAATTGCATTTTCCGAATCGAGTATGAACTTTGAAAGCTCATTTTCAGTTCCCACTTTACAAGATAGCTCTTTAATAAAATTAAGCTCTGCTGCTGCTGTTGTATATGCTTGTTTTAATTCTTGATGTTGTTTTATTTGTAGCCAGCTAATTGCCGCTGATGCCATAGTTGTTAAAAGTCCGACTACATTCCAATTACTACTAGGTTTAACTATAATGGTCATAACAAATATTAGTGCAGCAAATTGACAAGCAATTACTAACCAAAACCAACAATTATATCTGCGTTTGTTCCACTTGGCTTTATTAGAATACCACCCTTGCTGGTCTTCTATTCTGTTTTTTATATAATACTCCTTTCTTTTATTTGTAGACAGATTTCGTAATTCTATCATTTTTGGAGTAATAATTTCTTTGCTTAAAATTTTAGAATCCATAGATTTTGATAACTCATTAAATTCTCCAGCAAGCTCTCTAATTCTTTCAATAAAGCGTTCCTTAGCTACATTGATATCTATCCTTTTTTCAAAATATTCTGAACACATTATAAAACGCCAAGTAAGGGTTTTACTTGATTCTGCTAAAGCGCGACCTTGATACCAAATATCTTCATATTTTTTACTTTTCATAATTATTGTAAGAGCCAAAGCTGCTAATAGTAATAGTCCAGTAGTACAATTAATCCAAAATTTTGGCTGTTCATTTTGAAAGTTATGCACCGTTAAAAGAGCAGCGAATATCATTACAAATAAATCTGTACGGATAATATGTAAATAATTTCTTTGAGATTCGATTGAAACTTTATCTGATGCTTGGTAATAGTTAGGGAAATCTTGAATATCCATCATGGTCTTACTTTAGTTTTATTGGCAACTGGCTGTGAACGTTTATCAAAGGCTTGTTCTATGTAATATTCTGGGCTGATTAAAAAATAATCCCATTTTATAAGCACACAATATCTATCACTTTCAGACCAAGAACATTTTCCAAATGAAGGAATGTAGTAATTGTAGCTAAACTCTTTTATTACAGTAGAATCATTAATTCCAACATAATTGTGAGAACCACCACAAGTGGGACAATTGTAAGAGCCTCGATAAATTGTATCATACATTGAAGGTAGTACAACTCCTAAAATTCCATTTTTTGAATTATAGGCTCCATTATACAAAGATGCTTGCAATTCTTTTTTTATGTATCTCTGTTCATAAAGACCTAAATTTTCGGAGCTATTTTGACCAATTAAAAATATTGTAACCGTGGAATCTGACAAATAATCTTCACGAATCTTACGCATTATATAATCATCATCAAATGAATCAATTGGCTCAGTCAAGGATTTGTCTATCATTTCTATATCCATCCCATCTCGAATATGATCTTTATAGGCAATATCCTCTGTTTTAAAACTTATAAAGCATTTATGTGCCATTTTGCTGTTTATTGTTTATATACCGAATTTTATGTCTTGTTTTACATACTTTACAGGACAAGTTATCTAAAGCAAGTTCTTCTTAACAATTCAAATAGTTTGGGGGAAGGGTAATTAGTTTCGAGGGATTATAAATTTAGCATTTGATTTTTGGTATAAAACACATCTATAGGAATACTTTTCAACAGGGATATTAACATCATGAAAAATAGCAAGTTATAGACTTTTGTCCCATAATCTCCCTATGTACTAAATGAGGTATTAAAAATTGTAAAGAGCGGGTTTTAAAACCCGCCCAAATCTGACTTCACACAGTTTTTTGAATTACAATCTAATCACCAGGCTTATGCTTATGAGGCTTTAATTTAGGGTGTTTTGGTTTGTTAGGTGGTGTAACTCTTCTCCTTCTGTCAGGAGTACCATCCTCTTTCTTGGGCTTAGGCCCTGGTTTAATGGCTTTGATATTCATTCTAAGATAATTTTGATTAATGCTTTCAAAAATAGAATGAACGTTATAATAGATTTTACGGAAAACCACATTTATGATAGAATATTTAGTCTATATCACCCATTCCATACACATTCCCCTACTCTCCTACCGTCGCTCCGGGCAAAGAGTATTCCATTCGTTGGGTAAAGGATGTTAAGCAGAAAAACTTTTCAGAAGATTATAAAAGGCAGGATGCTTTTCCCCCAAAACAAAGTTACATAACGCAAGTACATTATAGTTCAAATACCTGTATCTTTAATTTAAATCAAATCGGCTGTATTTGCCCTATAATGATATTATGTAAAATATAAAGATCGGGCTTTCCTGAAGGCTTTTTAAGGACGGCCGGTATTTTAACTATAATTTGCCGTGGCGCCTGTGCTGAGCGCAGCCGAAGCATAAAATTGCCGCTTTGCCGACGTGCTTATTGCTTTGTAAAAATTAAATGCTTTGGCATTTATTTTCACACACAAATGCGAAGCATTCACGAACTCCTATAAAAAACAAATAAAAACAATGTGAGTAATTCCCAGCCGCCTGGGCAGCGCTAAAAAAGCAAGAACGTTTTGGCTGTTGCTTGATAATTACGCCATATCGAATATTTTGGCTGAGAAAAGTTTTTAAGGAAGTTTTGGCCAGCCTGTCCGTAACCGCTAAAAATTTTCCCTGCCGCATGCTCCTGGTTGTAAAATTTCTTAGCCGTATAGTTCAAATACCTTTGTCTTGTAATTTACCCAAATCGAGCTGTATTTGCCCCATGTGGTTAGTGAACTTTTGAACGAATTGTCCTTTTCATGTCCGAACAAATTGCTACCTCCAAATTTCTGTTTCAGGCCTTTAATAGCTTTGATACCTTCTTTATAGGTTATTTGAAAAACTTCATCCTCACTGATTTGCTCAACTGTCAGCTTTTCATGGTCATACTTATCTAAAACATCTAATGCATAGGTATAATCCGTAATGACCTTAAGCAGTCCGGTTACTTCATCATTGGTCAATGTTTTTTGATTTGCTACATTTTCGAGCAGTTTAACGGTTTGTTTAAGCTCTACGAGTTGTTGCTGAGTTACTTTAAGACGATTTTTATTTATCGCATAGCCTTTTACGAGATAGTCCCTTAAGCGTTGTGTAGCCCATTGGCGAAATTGGGTGCCTCTTTGGGACTTTACTCTATAACCAACAGATATAATAACATCAAGATTATAATGTTCAATTTGCCTCTCCACCTTTCTCCCTCCCTCATTTTGAACTGTCGCAAATTTTGCGACAGTTGCTTTTTTGTTCAACTCACCCTCCTTATATGTATTATTGATATGCTTGCCAATGGTCTTAATATCCCTATCAAATAAAAAAGCAAGCTGATGACGGTTGAGCCTACTGTTTCTTCTTCAAACCTAACTTCAATTTGAGTTTCTCCATCTTTACTTTGATATATCTCTATACCACTATTCGCCATCATATTTCTGTTGTATATATTTAATAGGATATTCTATAGGGCATTATCCTTCATAACTAAAGAACTACCAAATATACAGAATTTCAAAAGGCTATAAATTATGGAAACTACATGGAAATTTAGGCTGAACAACCCATTCCACACACATTGTCCTCCCCTCCTACTACCACTCCCGGCAAACCTGCCTGCCGGCAGGCAGGGAGTGTTCCATTACATTTTTAAGGAAGTTCAGAAAGGAAAACTTTTCAGAAGATCATAAAAGGCAGGATGCTTTTTTCTCAAATCGACGATAGGAGATTAGCTGTGCTGAACCACTGCGTTAGGTTTCACGAACTCCGCTTTATTCAAACAATAAGAGTGTGAGTAAAGCAAAGTCACCCTTCGGCTTTAGTTTATCCTTAGCTTGTCGAAAGGCTAAGGGCAGGTGCCGCGCAAGTAATTGTAGTTCAGATAAATAACTTTTATCGGCTAAAAGTAACCAATACCCATGTTTGCTCATGGAGCTTATTGTTTGTAAACATTCTTTTTTAGTTTTTCCAGGTGATTCAAGTATTGTTCCGAACTCGGTAATTCCAGTTGACGGGAAAGCTCGTAGGCTTTGGACAATGTCACCATAGCTTTTTCTATCTGATTATCGTTCTCGTATGCTTTTGCAAGTTCATAAAAAAAATGGGGGGAGTTGGGCCGTAGTTCAACGCATCTTTCTAAAATTTCTATACCCTCCGCTACCCTTTCTTGTTTTATCAGGTAAGGACCAATCAAGCTTAGCCTATTTCCACTATTCCATCGTTCTGCTCTTGGTAAAATCTGGAAGCCATATTTTTTTGATAGCCGTTCATAGTATTTATCCATATTATGCATGGCATTTCCCGGTTTGTTTACGATGTTTCGATACCTGGCAAACCATTCTTTTTTTGGAAAAACCATACCTAAAGCTTCGATCAATGCCGGAAGTGCCACATCGTAGTGTCCCTCATCGGGAAATAGTTTTGAGATATATTTAAAATTTTCCGATTCAAGGGGTGAAAGAATGCTGTCCAGTTCGATAAGGTTCTCTCCGATTTCGGGGGAGTTTCCTCCGCCATCACCATCTGCAGAGGTTACATACAGGTAGTTTTTTCTGCCGGGATAATTCTTCACTTCATCAGCAATCAAATCAATAAAACGTTCCCCTTTCGTATAGCCCATACCTAAAATATCTCCGGAAGCAATGGCAATGTGAGCGTCAAACAATCCCGGTTCCTTTACAAAAGTGTGATGAACATAAATGGAGGTAAAAGAAAGCCCCATGATGAGTCTAAAATCGTTAGCGCGGTATTTTGATTTGAGATAGGGAAAAAGTTCTTCTTTCAGGTGTTTGGTAAAAGGATCCGGGTTTTGGTCTGCTAATTTCTCCGTTGGCCAAAAGGTACTTCCATTGGTATAGACAGCGGGGATATATGACATGTTCAAAATGCTGACCACTATCGTTTCGGGCATCCTTTCCACGGAACTCAAATGCTTTACCACACCAGAAACCATGTAAAAGAATTCATCTTCAAGAAGTAGAAGTACGGGATATGTATGATCATTTGATACTTCATGGAAACTTTCAGGAAGATAAATATTCATCTTCCGGTTTTCATTTAAGGCCTCTGAATAAAAACTATCCTGCCGGGCAAAACTCAAAGGAATTGATGGATTTTGTTGACTAACCTGACCTAGGAGGACGAGGCTATGAAAATTCAGCAATACGATGCTGAGAAAAAGGTAGTTAAATTTCATCGTTTTCGTTTATGGTAAGCGGTGTCTTAATTTCAGGCCCATAAATCTCTTCTTTTCTTCAAATATACAGAATTTTATAAAGTCCGGATTTACGGGAAATTACATTAGAAATCAGGGTTAAACACCTCATTCCATACACATTACCACTTCGCTCCTACCGTAGCTCCGACAAACCTTACTTAAAAGCTCGTTGGTAATATTGTTTTCTGTTTCTTCCTAATGCTTTCCGGATACGCTTTAATCGTTTTTGAGCCAAACGATTCGATTTGCTTGTGGAATCCTTATCAAAAGTATTTGCGACAAATACAGCTTGGTATAAGGAATCTTTCAAATAAACTCTCATAATATCAATAGACCGGTTTATCTTTTTGTCAATTGTAGCGGTTCCCGCTTTATAATAAATATTAAAGATTCTATTTTTATCTTCCTCCTTCACATTATCGTGATGATCGACTAACACCCCGACAACCTGTCCAACAGTAGTATCTCTTGAAAAAGACATATATCCCGACGGGGTTTGAAGTGTGATATCATAATATGGGGCCGAATCATTTTCTATTTCCGGATAGCCGTTTATAAAAGATATTTCCGGATCAGGAAAAGTAGAAAGGGTATAAATCCCTCCCCTGGACCCCGGGAAACTCTGCTGTTTCCGTTTAATTATCTCAATCATTCCCTCCCGGATAGGACGAATCTCTTTATCATACCTGTATTTTTTAATTATGTCTGTCAGAAGGGGCTTAATCACAAATAATACTAATAGCAGGATAGTCCCTCCATATCCTAATTGCTTTTTATTCATTGATCCTACTCAATTTTTTAAGCAAATTACAGAACTTTTTAATAAATCTGAAAAAAGGAACTTACCGGGCTTACTAAATCGGATATTAAAAAACTATAAATACTCAGGGATAGTTTTGCTATGCGTGAGTTTGTCGAAATAATTTCATTCTTGATTTGTAAATTAGAGTTCGAAGAATACGCAAATATGACCTTGCTCTGGGCAGGGTATTAAAATTTACCCGGCGTATCATGCCTGTTCATTCCATACTCCTTTGCCCTTGTCTTTCCATTCCCATTTTTTGCTATCAAATTCAGAATCGACGATCCATCCGAGTGTATACCGGTTATTATCACCTCTCGTATGCCACGACCATACGCCTTGCAACATGGTACCGAAATCCTTTACATATTCATAAGCAAGCTCCTGCCACGGGCCAAAATCAGGAAGATTTTCCAGCAATGTCATAAAATCATCCAGGGTACTGTCGTGTATTTGCATGGCCATCATATACGCGTCTTCCAGGTCCAGGTTGTGTTCATGCATCAGAACAGGCACAATATTGACGACGTCTCCTCGCTTACACAACTCTTTAGGCAGGGAGACAATATCATTGTGATATCCTATTAAACGGGATATTATGGCATGAATGGCCAGTATATGAGGATGATCTAACACCTTATCGGGCAACGTCCGGTAATTTTTTTGCAGGCAGGCATACTTGGCATAAGGAATACCTCCTGCCGTGAGATCGCGAATAATGCTGTAGGCAGCGAATGGCGGCGGTGTATTGGCCAGTACATATTGTTTTTCGTTCTGGTAACCACAGACCAGGCTATCTATCTCAATGACAAATTTATGGAACTGCCGTATAGGCATGCCGAGTTGAAGACATTCTTTTCGGATCAGGTAGGCCTGGTGGTATACCCCGTGATCCTGTGGCGCTGCTCCTTCTTTATCAAACAGTATATTTCGAATCCTTTCCCGCATCACATCAATCTCGTCTACTGTTGCCCGGCCCAGGTAATCATCAAGCATGGCAAAGGTGCCTGTAAACCTGCCTATCGGGATCTGCTCCTCAAAGGTAAGGAAGGGCATGGCCCTGGCATTAATATCTGTAAAGTAATGTGTTTTATGCTTTTCTCTGGCGGCTTCGGAATGAAAGGCGAAGTCTTCGTCAATCCATTTAAAGGATTCTTCCCGCAGCTTTTGAAAATAGGGGGGCGTAATATCCGGGAATGGATATTGGGGTCGGGGGAATCCCCTCAAACGTTCTACTACTTTGTACGCTTCTTCCTCGCTCAAAGTCTGTAAATCCAGGTAGGTTTCTTTTGCCATAGTTAAGGTAGGTTTTTTTTGTTATGATTGGGATTAATACCATCAAATATAAAAAGTATAACTCTAAAAATTTTACGGAAATCCATATTACTGCAGGATATTTTGTCTATTTGACCATGCAACCTATTCTCCTTGTAAACACAAATCCGTAAGCGTAAGAGAAACAGGAAATATTTTGGCGTGATCCGGCGATTACCTTTAAAGGATATTTTCAATTGGAGTGAAATATTTTTATTTTTAGACAATCTATTAACCTGGAACAAATGGATTTAGGATTTATCGGTATAGGAAATATAGCCACTTCGGTAATTAAGGGGCTGTGTACCTCGAATAGTACAAGTCACATAAATATTTCTCCGAGGAACAAAGAGAAGTCGCTGTTTCTGGAAGGGCTGTTTGATACCGTCACCAGAATGGATAGTAACCAATCGGTTTTAGACCGTTCCGAAGTTATTTTTATCGCCCTGCCCCCTGTCCTTGCGAAAGAAATACTTAAGGGCCTGTCTTTTCATGAGGGGCACAGGGTGGTTTCGTTGGTGCCTTTTCTCGATCGGGAAGAGCTTCTCAACAGTGTTGCCCCGGCCACAAAAGTAAGCAGGGCGGTCCCTTTTCCGACGGTGGAAAATCACGAATGCCCGATCTTGCTTTACCATCCCGACGAAACAATTTCGGGTATATTTAAAAATATCGGTACCCCCATTCCCGTAGCAAGTGAATCGGAACTGAAACTATTATGGACTCTTACCGGTTTAATAGCCCCGTTTTACGACCTTACCGAAACCCTGAGCCATTGGGCACAATCCCATAATGTGGAAGCTTCGGTAGCCAATAGATATGTTATGGAATTATTTTCATCCCTGACCTGCTATTCCAGAAAGCGTATTCCGTTTGATTTTTCCGAATTAAAAAAAGAGGCAACAACTCCGAACGGACTCAATGACCAGGCCTTGAAAATGATTAAACAACAAGAAGCAAATACCGCTTACCGGATGGCCGCCGAAGCTTTATACAAAAGGTTTAAATAGAGAACCCGTTTAAACTTTTTCCATCTCGATCCCGATAATTACCGGGATTATAAAGATGTTAGCGCAAACAAGTACATTCTAATTCAAATCTCATATATCTTTTGTTGAACTCAAATCGGCCGCATTTGTTTACATACCTATTGAATTGTTAAATCTTTAAAACTTCCTTTGGAGTTGTTTCCCACCCAAAACCCGAACTTGTCGGATAAAGTAGTCGAAAGTCTTTTTGCCTGCATTAACAGTTTGCCGGTATGACCATCTCTCACTATAATCTTATCCTTTTCTATAGTCAATGAAACCGTAAACCAATCATCGGGCGATGGCGGTTTGATGAATTCTGCTTCAAACTCTCCTTTATTTTCACGCCGTAACGTTTTCCAGGAATAGTTTGGCTCGAAAACATACTGGATTCCATGTTCTCGCCTGATCTTCTCCGTAGATTCAAAATTAAAGGGACGGAAATAGATAGCCTCATAGGTAGAGTCGTTCTGAATATTGAACGCGATGCCTACAAAGCTTTTACCAGGATTGTTCTCGCCTTTGATCGCTAACCGTACAGTTCCGTTTTTAAAGGAAATATTTTCCAATATGGCCATTCCTCCTCCTTCCGCGGCATTCAGTTCCAGCACTTTTCCTGTAAAGGAGACTTCACGATTGACGTTTCGAATGGTCTCCTTGGTAGGGATTATCTGCTTTTGTGTATTGCATCCCATTAAGAAGAGAGCGGGTATACAACCGATCAAATAACTTTGCAATTTAAAACCTGATTTCATAATTTTATCTTTATCGCAAATGTAAAATTTTGAGGATCCGTATTAATAAAACCCGAAAACCATTATTGTACAAGTTCGTACAAGTTGATAACCGATAGAAAATGAGTCGATTGGAAAATTTCGGGAAAAATCAAGATCTCCAGGATTGTCTCACGAAAATTGAGGATAAGCTCGGTTGGGGAGAAAGTAGCGGATGGTCTTCCTATGATTTCGAAAAACTAAGTGTTTATATTTATCAGGGAACAGGCATGAAATTAAGTGCCAATACGCTGAAAAGGGTCTGGGGAAGGCTCCATTACCAATCGGCTCCCAGCACCACCACTTTAAACATTCTGGCGCAATATCTCGGATTTGACGACTGGCGCAATTTCGTAACAAGAAAGGAGCGTAAGGAAAAACTGTTAAATCCGAGCCGAATAAAAAAACACTACTTCGTTGCCCTGCCCGTTTTGATTTTTTCTTTCCTGCTTTATATGCTGCTAAGCGGAAGCTTTTTTTTGGGAAAAAGGATGGAACCGTCGGACTTCAGCTTTTCCAGTAAAAAAATCACGAAAGGTATACCGAATTCAGTCGTTTTTGAATATTGTACTCCTTCATATATCAAGGGCCGGGATAAATTGGAAATACAACAGAGTTGGGATGAATCTAAACGTCACTCCGTATCGAATTCTGACAGTATAGCTACATCTGTATACTATAGTCCCGGTTATTTTATGGCTAAACTTGTGGCCAACGATATTGTAGTAAAAGAGCACGGCCTGCTTATTCCTTCGAATGGATGGCTGGGACTGTTGGAAGGTGATGGGTATCCTATCTATCTGAATGAAGACGATATTGTGCTCAACAACAGAATAGAAATATCCGACAGTATCCTAAAAGAACGGCTGCATAAGGACAGTAATGACCAGGAGCCTGTAAAACTATATTATATAAAGGACTTTCGGGATCTTTATCTGGATGATTTCACAATTGATATGGTAATTGGAAGCGATGAGAACGGTCAACAAAGGGCCTGTCAGGCTTCAAGTATAACAATTTATTGCGAGGGTCAGGTCATAATTGTCCCCCTGGCCCCAAAAGGATGTGTTTCAGAAATCAATTTAAGAATCCTGGACCTGTTAATTTCCGGAAAGACTAACGATTTGTCAAATTTCGGAGTTGATATGCATGAAGATATTACTGTCAGACTATCCTCATCTGGCGGGCAATTATCCATATTCATTAACAATATGCCGGCATATTCCATTAAACTTGAAAAAACTAAACTGCGGAGTATTTCAGGGATCCGTTATAACTTTAAGGGTTCCGGAAGTATAAATAAAATCGTTATCAGAAACAAGGAGCAGGTCTTCTTATCAAGGGGAAATGCATCATAAGGCGGGATATTTTGTGCATCTTACCATCCCCCCTTCTCCTCCTACCTACTCCGGACAAATAAGGCTAAAAAAAATTCTCTTCGGGGAAAATTGTCCATCCAATGGCGAAGTCCGTCCATTTTCCGGGGGTTATACTTTTTAAATCTTTGTACTGTCAATAATGACCAGGATTTTAAAATTTGAATAAGATGCAAAGAATCGAAGCTCTGGAACCGGAAACGGCCACAGGAAAAACAAAAGAACTGTTTGACGAAATACAAGCCAAACTGGGGGTGGTCCCCGCCATGATGCGGACTATGGGAAACTCACCGGTGGTGTTGGACGGATACCTGGCCTTAAACGAAGCCTTGGGAAAAAGTTCGCTGGGTGGTAAACTGGGTGAATTAATAGCCCTTACGGTTGCCAATGCCAATAGATGTAATTACTGTAATGCCGCTCATAGTTTTATCGGAAAAAAATTGTTGGGGATAGATCCTCTGGTCATTTAGGCGGCCAGGGAAGGTAAATCGGATATTCCTAAAATTCAGACCGCATTGACTTTTGCCCGGACATTACTGGCCAAAAAAGGAAATGTAAGTGATAAAGAGGTACAAGCCCTTAGAACCGCAGGATATACGGACGCTGCAATTGCAGAAATCATAGCCCATACCGCACTGAGTATTTTTACGAATTACTTCAATAATGCGGTCGCGGTGGCCATTGATTTTCCAGAAGTAGAATTAGCCGAATCAGCCGTAATTTAACCATTATTCCGGGCAGATACTATTGAAACGTCTGCCCCGTCGTTCACTTTTAAAATTTATTTATAATGGAAATCAGAAAACCAATCCCCCCTTTTTCACTGGAAACCGCTATAGAAAAAGTACAATTAGCAGAAGATGCATGGAACAGTAAAGACCCTGTTAGGGTAGCCCAGGCCTATACGGTGGACTCCGAATGGAGGAACCGTTCGGAATTCATTTACGGGAGAAACGAAATTATTGCGTTCTTAACCGGAAAATGGGAAAAGGAAAAGCACTATAAGTTAAAAAAAGGGCTTTGGGCCTTCCGTGAAAATCGCATAGCGGTCCGTTTTGAATATGAATACCAGGATATAAACGGGCAATGGTTCAGGGCTTATGGTAACGAGCTTTGGGAATTTGATAAAAACGGATTGATGCAAAAGCGGTACGCCAGTATTAACGATCTCCCTATTCAAAGCACAGCGCGAAGATTATAAGCAGACGAAGCTCATAACCCAGTTTATGTTTGATAAACAGTAATGATATACAGATCATTAAAAATTTCATACATTTCAATCCAAAAACATTCGGCAAATAGATATTATCTACCGCGAGGCCAGGAACCCGGACAAGCCTGAAAAGATTTTACTACACGGTTTTCCTTCTACCAGATATTAAAGTCATAAGGCATTGATAGTAAGATAAAAATAATATTTATATTCATGTAAAGCTTTAATTTATAAAACTACGACCTGGTGATCCAGGATTACGGAGCACCCACAGGCCCAGGACCCGTTTGAATTTTTCAGGCAAACGGAAAAGTTTAAACGGGTTTATCATTTAAAAAAGAACAACAACATTCAAAATATTATCCGGATAACGCATTTTAAATATCACTTCGTGCGTAAAATATTATTTTTACTGTATTTGTTAATGCACAATTCCATGCTACAAAAGAGCAACCATACACTTATAGACCCGAAAACGGGTAACCTGGCGTTTAAGGTAATGACGTTTGAACACAATATATTTGAACCATTACAACGGTTTAATTACTATACACTCGTCTGGATAACCGACGGAACGGGAAAAATACAGGCCGATGTCTCCGAATATGATTTTACGGAAAATTCCATGCTTTCCTTCTCCTTATATCAACCGTTTAAGATCGTATCGGAAACACCCTTAAAAGGTATTGTGGTTCATTTTCACCCGGATTTCTTTTGTATTTACAAGCATAACAAGGAAGTAGCCTGCGATGGGATTTTGTTCAATAATATATATGGAGCGCCCACGGTATATCTTACGGAAACCCCAAGACCAACACTTAAAATATTGGTAGAACAAATGACGGAAGGCATCCGGACAAAAGGATTCGCGCAATATGAATTACTGGTGTCTTATTTAAAAATCTTTTTAATCATGCTCTCCAGGTTAAAATCGGAACAATATTCCGAAGCAACAAGTAGTATAACAGGAGATGACGAACCTTTTGTATTGCAAAACCTGAAAGATTGCATAGAAGCTCATTACAAAGAAAAGCACGCTGTTAGTGAGTATGCCGACATGTTGGCAATCACTCCCAAAGCTTTAGCCAAAATCACAAAAAAACACTATAAAAAAACCGTAACCGATTTAATTTCGGACCGGATCATCGTTGAAGCTAAAAGAGAGCTCTATTTAACCCGTAAAACGGTAAAAGAAATAGCTTATGACCTGGGATACAGTGATGAATACTACTTCAGCAGATTTTTTAAAAAAAATGCAGAAGTCTCTCCCCAGGTCTATAGAGAAACAATAGGATTTGACAGGGCATGAACAGTTAAACCGCGATGATATGATGTGATGCAAAAACAGTTTGTCAACTATCCCGGATGTTCTATTTCCCTTCTTTAAGAATCGGTATTCTCTCCATATCGTAAATCATGGCGGAAACATCCACACGGAACCATTGCCGGAAGATCTTATAGGTACGCTTTTTAGGCCAGTACCTTTTAGGATGCCAATAGTTCAGTTCCATTACGAACAATGTATCAAACCTTTTCTTAAGCCATTGGCTCAGGTCTTCAATAGTGTCATCGATCAAATAAATATGAGCCTCTTCGATTTGCTCCACCTTACCTTCGGAAATAAAGCTGTTGATCCAATCCAGAAAGGGCTGTTGCGGTTTTATCACAACGGCATAACGGTCGATATAATTTTCTGCAAAATCATCATCTTCGGGTTGCCCGTACGTGTCGTGTTGTTTTATGTTTGCGTAAGTATCCCTGTCTGCAGTCTGTACGACAAGTACCGACTGCCTCGTTTCCTCATCCGGTTCCGAAAACTTGAATTCGGTAATAAAACGGTCGTATTCTTTATAACGCGATACTTTATAGTCAATCATCCTCTTTAACAGCTCTATATCTATACCGCCGGCATCCTCTCCCGGTTTGAGAGCTATAATATAGTCAAATTCCTCCCGGGGTACTATCACTCTCAGGTTCCCTAAATTCCATGCGTTTACAGTAAAATGCAAAATATATTCAACACCCCAGTCCTTCGGGAAATCATCCTGGAACGGAATAATAAACGCATTTATTAAACTGGAATATTCAGAACTCTTATTCCGGGATATTTTAGTGTTTTCAAACAGCTTCCTTATTTTATCCTTTTTACTTGCCATTGTGCTCAGTTTAGAGAGGTCATGAAAATCAAAACCGGGTTCACATTTTTCATTGTTTTAAAGACATCTCCCTAAATATACAAAAAATATGGATTATAATGAATTCACAATGAACTGACTAGAAGCAGATCCGTTGAGAAATCCGGACTAAAACAACTTATTGCAGGACTTTGATCATGCAGAAATTATAGTTCGGATTATTGAGTTACCAGGTTACAGAGTTTACCGGTAGTATTGCCTGAATAACTCCATAGCTCAATAATTCATTAACCTGATACGGCATTGTTTCAAACCCGTTCAAACACAAGCCTGTAATGGTCCATGATCTCCTGTTCGAAACAGATACGGTTGGGGCTGATCCTGAATACGTCTACCTGGTGACTGAACTCTTTGTCCGTGATGTATTTTGGCAATAAGGAAAGATAAAGGCCGTATTTTTCCAGGTTGAATTTTCTGAACCTTTTCCGCCACTGCCCGATCGTTTCTATATAATCCAGCCGCCCACTGCTTTTTGAGATCAGTTTAAAGCCGGGTAAGGCATTTTGTATGACCATTTCCGGTCCGTAAGGAAGCCAGGATCCCGGAAATTCTTTGATCATCAAGGCCATAACATGAGCAGGCGAGCCTTTTTTGGCGTTGATATCGATAGTCTCAAAGTCGGGCATATTCTTACTGAAGGTCATGGTTTGCATGTAAAATCTGCCGCCCACAGGCAACAGTTTGGTTAACGTGCTAAAGAAATCCCTGTATACCTGTTCCTGTTTTCCTGCTTTCCACTCTTCGACGGAACAGAAATGTTCAAGGCCTCCGATGCAGGTAATGGCGTCAAATGTTCCGTAGTCTTCGGGTTTGACATAGCGGCAATCCCGAACCAATACCTTCATCCCGTTTTTTTGGCAGGCCGCAGCCTGTCCTTCAGATAAGGTAAGCCCCATACCTTCCGCTTCTCTTTCTTCGGTAATGAATTTTATAAAAGGCCCCCATCCGCAGGCCATGTCCAGTACTTTACTCCCCTTGCCGATATGAAGACTGTCAGCTATAAAGCGATGTTTTGCTTTCTGTGCTTCTTCGAGCGTCAGGGAAAAATTACCATCGTATTTCGCCCCGCTGTAATCACCCGTTTCGCCCATACTCAAACGGAATATTTTGTCTATGGTGGTGTAGGTGAAATTCAAATCATTTTTATCTGCCATCTTTCTCTTTTTTACATACACCCACTTTCCTGTGAAGTATGTCTAAAAGTACAAATTCGAAAGCGATTCACAGTACTTTATTTGATTATAAAGTATTTAAGACAATTAGCTACTCCTCCAATATCTTTAACTGGGCTATGATCTGCGCTTTGGTGACCGGGTACGGTTTGTTGTTCCTTATCGTTTGATAAGCCGCTTCAAAGATACCGGAATAAGAAGCGGGCGCGGAAAGCACTTTTTCCGTGTGTTTCACATCATTGTCATCCAGCCAGGTAAGTTCCCCTTCCCTGCCCTTGTCTTCCGTTCCGAATCCGCTATCGCCGGGAAATATGCCTTCCAGTAACTGTTTCTCCTGCACATCTGTACGCCATTTGGTATAAGTTCCCCTGGAGCCGTTAAGGACAAAAGCGGGTTGTTGGCTTAATACGAGTAAACTGGTAGTGACAAATACCTGTAATCCTTCGGGATATTCCAGGTGAATGTGGACATAATCATCTACCTGCGTTCCCGGCCTGTTTTTGGCAAGGGTTTTATGCCACTGTTCCGGAATTCCGAACAAGGAGATGACACCGTCCAGGAGATGAGAGCCCAGGTCATACTGCAATCCGCTTCCGGGTACGGTTTCTTCTTTAAAACGCTTTTCGCCGATAGTGTATTTATACCGTTCAAAACGAAAGTAAACTTCTACCGGTTTTCCCAGTTTTCCGCTTTCCAGTACTTCTTTTACCGATAAAAAATCACTGTCAAAACGACGATTGTGATAAGGGAGTACATGACAATCGTTTTTAGCGGCTTCCCGGAACAGGTGTTCCGCTTCTCCAGAGGTCACGGTAAACGGTTTTTCTACCAGCACATGCTTTTTCTGTTGTAAAGCTTTGAGTGCAAATTCATAATGTGTATTGTTCGGGGTATTAACTACTACCAATTCAATCTCATCGTCATTCAACAGATCATCAACCGAAGAATAACTTATAATACCCGGGTATGTCTTGTGCGCTTTCTTTTCGGATCTCTCCACTACAGCCGTAAGGTCGAACCCGGTGTGCTCTTCAACGAACGGAGCGTGAAAAATCTTCCCTGACATACCGAAGGATAGCAGGCCTGTCTTAATTTTCTCTTTTATCATGATTTATTGGTCTCAATTATTACAAACCTATGAATTTTATTCGTAGTCGTTTGGTCTCTTTATCAAATTTAACGGTCGTGAAATCCCTTTCCGGTGAGGATTTTAGGGATGCATTTTTCTATCCTGGATTCCCGGGTCGCGGATTGTTTGGCGCCGGAAAAATGAAGGATATATCCCCTTTGCCGTCCCGGTGTCAACGCATAGAAGGCTGTTTTCAGGGCGGGGAGCTCATCAAATTTATGTTGCAATTCTTCAGGTACAGGTTCCGGATCTTTATTAAAATCTACCTTCAGTCCCGTTTTCTCTACTTCGATAGCTTCGTAAATATAGGTTTTCAGCACGGCTTCCGTTTCCACAATTTCCCGTATCCCGGTAAACGGAATGATCCTCCCCGACTGCGTATTTTCCCCGGGTTTCACCAGGATGCCATTGACATCATTTAATAAAGCCCCTTTGAAAAAGCTCAACGCGCAATATTCTTTAAATGCCCCTGTTATTACGATGTTTTTTCCCTGGAATGTGTAACAGGGAACACCCCACTTCAACTCTTCCGTCAGCCCGCAATCAAGAACAATCGTTCTCAACCGTTCCAGTTCTTTAGTCCAGTTATGAACTTTACAACCGGGTGTTCCTCCCAGGGGACAACGTCCGCAACCTTCAGTGATATAGTTATCTACTTTCGGATTCATTCTGCTCTCTCTTAATACGTAGAAATGGCTTTCCCTTCATCGGGATACCATTTATTTTCTTATTGATTTTATCGATCGTTTAATCCTTTTCCATTGAGAATCCGCCCCGTATATTTTTCTATTCTTGACTCCCGGGTACGGGATTGTTTGGGAGCCGAAAAATAAAGCAGGTAGCCTCTTTGCCGTCCCGGTGTCAAAGCTTTGAAGGCGGTTTTCAGGACAGGGCTCTCCTCCAGTTTCTTTTGAAATTCTTCGGGAATCGGGAATTCCGAGGTTTTTTTAAGGTCCACTTTCAAACCGGCCTTCTCCGCTTCTATGGCTTCGTAGATATAGGTTTTGAGAATGGCTTCCATTTCCACTATTTCCCCGACCCTGGTAAACCGAAGTTGCCTGGCCGACTGCACATTTTCTGTTTGTTGAACCAGAATGCCATGAGCGTCTTTTAACAAGGCGCCTTTAAAAAACAAGACCGCGCAGTATTCTTTAAATCCATGGATCAGGACTATGTTGCTTTTTTGAAAGGTATAACACGGATTACGCCATTTGAATTCTTCGGTCAGTTGACAGTCCAGAATAATTTTGCGCAACACCTCAAATTCCTTTTGCCACTTTTTGGCTTTAATGATATAGTCATCAACTTTTGAGTTCATTTTTATTAATCTCAGTTTTGGATTAAACCCAGCTCCCGATCCCGATAATTATCGGGATGGAAAAAGTTTAAACGAGTTCTTTATAAAAAATATTCGTGCAGCCGTGGCAAAACGTACTTTTTAGTCAGCTATTTGGTCATTTACCGGTTTTACTACAAAGAGTTTTCTGCTCGGAGGCCTGAAATACCACGATACTACAGTCAGCGTCAGCAATAACAGTGGCCCGAAAAGATCTTTCGGGGCATTTCCTGTGATCAGGTGAGAAAAGACGGCTCCGGACATGGCAAAGAAAAATCCCGCGTAAGCCCATTCTTTTAATAATGGGGACCTGGGAATAAGTATGGCTACGACGCCCAGAATTTTCCAGGAACCCAGGATGGTCAGGAAATAAGCAGGATATCCTAAACGTGTCATCATATCTACTTCTTCCTGCATTTTTATTAATTGTACAATACCGGTGGACAGCATTCCCAAAGCAAGCCATGCCGTGGCGATCCAATAGATGATCTTATTTTTTTTAGTCATAATATTCTATTTTAATTGGTCTCGGTTTTGGGTTTAGTTTTTCTGAACTTTTATTTGGTTATTAGGTTATTGAGTTAATGGGTTATTAAGTTGTTTTTAATTCATAACATCTTGTTTTACAACGTCCTGTAACCGGTTATGGGCCATGTTTATGCCCTGGGCAAATGGTAACTGTAACATCTGGTCGCGGAGAGAAACCGATTTGTATACAATTTGCATGTGGAGTTTACTGGTGGTGTCCGTAAGTTTTTCAAATTCCAGGAATTCGAGCTGAACGGCAAAAGGGGTGTTCTCCATTTCAAATGTCCGTGTGATCTTGCTGTTAGGAGAGAACTCGTGAATGACCCCGTTAAACCCGTGTTTGTTTCCATGAGGATCGGTGGTTTCAAATTGGTAGCTGCCATGCCTTTTGCATTCCAGTTTCAGCACTTTCGTCCCCATCCACTGTTCAACGATATGTGGCTCAACATACGCTTTGAAAAGCAATTCCAGCGGCAGATCAAATTCCCTGGTTATCTGCAATTCCTGTTTGCCTTCTTCGGCATGGACTTTGGTCTTTCGTTCCATGAGGTTTTAGCTTTGGGATTGATAGTTTTTCATAATGGATTCGAGTTTATTGAACCTGTTATCCCATAATTTACGAAAAGGTTCTACAAAGTCGGCTATTTCTTTCATTTTCTCCGGATTGAGATGGTAATAAACTTCCCTGCCGGTTTGCTCCTGTTTGAGTAAATCGCATTCGGTAAGTATTTTCAGGTGCCTGGATACGGTAGGTCTGGCAGTATCGAAGTTTGAAGCTATGGTACCCGCCGTCATGGATTGGGTGGCCACGAGAAAAAGTATGGCCCTTCTTGTGGGGTCCGCAATGGCCTGAAATACATCCCTTCTTAAATTCATTACGTAGTTATTTGACTACAAATATATATGTAGCTATTTATCTACGCAAATTTTTTCGGTTTTTTGTAACACTTATTTTGCTTTGAGCTCCTTCAATACGGCAATTGCATTGTTATTTTCCGGGTTTAGTTCCACGGATTTCTTATAGTTCAGGATAGCCATTTCTTCATTTCCGGCAGCTAGATAGGCTTCTCCGAGGCTGTCGTATACATTCCAGTACTCGGGATACAGTTCTGCATTGCATTGAAAGATTTTAAGGGCATCTTTTGTCTTCCCTTCGAATAGTAATGTATATCCAAGAAAATTAATATTTGATCTTCGAAGCCGATCGTATTCCTCTCCGGAGTCCGGTGAGGTTTTTATATAGAATTTAATTAAGGTGATTGCATCATCAATTTCCCCTGACAGAAATAATTGATAAGCCACTTCACTCCATTCATCTTCTTTTAACGGGCTTTCTTCCAGAGTGCTGAACCCATGTATCGCAGCACTGATACCTTTCTTATGAATAGTATCCAATACCTCGGCCTTCCTGCCTTTTTGCGGAACGAATATCTTCCCTCCCTTTATTATCGTTTTCCGGCCCTGGAAATTGCGATGATCCTTCAGCGGATTATTATGAAAGAGTACCAGGTCTGCCTGTTTTCCGGTTTCAATACTCCCATACCGGCTTTCTATTTTCATAGCTTCCGCTCCATTAAGGGTTGCTATCTGCAATATGTCTTCCGTAGCAAATCCTGCTTCATGAAGCAGGGCCAATTCAGAAAGAAAAGCCTTCCCTCCTTCCCTGTTATCCGTACCGATCCTGATCTTCACTCCTTTATCATAAGCCGTTTTCAAATAATGCATGGCAGTTTCGTAAGCACTTTGTAATTTTCTTTTTTGCGCTGCTGAATATGCAGGTAAATAAGGTGAATTTCGCAAAGGATAATGATTGAAGGAAGAGAAGAGGTCACTTTTCCCAGCAACAGCGGCAAGGGCCTGTATAGTTGTAGATATCGTGATTTTTTCTTCCGCCATCCTGTCAAACAAAGTGTGTAACCGTGTATCCAGGTCCGGGTTCTCCCCGATATAAGCAAAGCAAAAGATCCACCATCCTACCAATTCGTCGATATTATGAACGCCCTTCAGGCCGTATTTTTCATTTATCTTATCCAGGTGCTCGTCATACACCAATACACTGGGCAGAACAGTAAAAAAGTGTTCGAAATTACGAACTCCGTAATCGATAGCCTGTGGAATGGTAACAATATTGTTATCTACATGTGCATTCATAACAATGCCACGTTTTTGGGCTTCGTTAATAATGGCTTTCATTTCCGGGGCTCGTAACCTGGAATACAGTTTAATATGCGTTATACCCGATTCGACATATTCCCGGACCTTCTTTCTTCCTGCTTCCGGATTCGGTATTTCCACATGATGCTGGGCGGGCTCCCTCTCTTCATCGGAAATAAGCGAAGAACCATTGATAATGATATTGGGATATTCCGCGGATGGGTTTTTCTGCCAGTTTAGTGTGGTTTCTATCCATTTTTCAGGCAAACCCATATCTACTATAGTGGTAATGCCATAGTGCAGGTAGGTTTCGGATAATCGTCTTCGATAACTGTTATCAATAAATTCGGGAGCGACACCATTCCATATATCATACAACTGATGTAAATGTACATGCGTGTCAATAAACCCCGGTACGACCAGCCTGCCTTTTCCTTCTATAATAGTGTCGGCATCGAATTCCAGGGAAGCATGCTGTATTTTTGCTATGGTGTCCCCCCGATCAATATTGTTTGATCCTTATATGTTTCTTTGTTCCTGCTGTCAAATACATCCACATGATGTAAGGCGAGGTTATAATCGGGATTTTTTGTACAGGCTGTAAGTGATAAAATTATGGACAGTAGATATATTGCTTTTTTCATGAAGAACGGGCTTTTCTACTATAGAAGACTGAAAAAGCAAAATGTTACATCCGGGTGTCTATTATTTGGGGTACTAAAAGCCTTATCCTGCTGCTCCCTGCCTATTTCCCAGATTCAAACAATAATGTTAATAATTTGATTTACAATAAATTAATTATCAATATATACATTAAAACTTTAACTTATTAGTATATGACATTTTTTTATTTCAATTAATATTAAACCTTTAACTTAATAAATTACCCCCTGGTGTCCGCTTAAAATAATTTAATTTTTATGTGTTTTTTCTATTGCTTATTCAACGGTCACTGCCTGTTCCGAAGCATTGAGGGATGGGACCTCCATCTTACCGTCTGGAAGATCCGACGAGTAAAACAATCATGCGTGTTTGTGCTTTAAAGATTGTTTCCATCATGTCGGTTTTATTCGGGTATATTCATGCTCTTTGAGATTATTGAAATTTGTATTTGCAAACAGCTCTTTACAGGTGTTTTATCCGGCAGGGAAGTACGCCCTAATATCTCTGGCTTCGCTGTCCGCATTCGGTAAAACCACGGGGTTACAACCAAAAGCATTTCTCCCGGTACGATACCGGTAGGAACATAACTGTCAAACAGACGGTATCACTGCCGGCTTCCCGGCAAGTTCAGGACGGGTAGCCTCCCGGAAAAGATACGCCTACCTTTGTCAAGGTACTGGCATATCGTATTTCTGACCGGGTAACCCGGGGCAGGTTTTTGCCATTTAAGGGATTGTGTTTACACTGAACCAGGTTACGTTTGCTGCATAGGTAATTGCGTATGCAGCAAACAGGATCCCCTACGATTTCATATCCATTACCCTAAGCCGTAAACACAACCCGGTTAGTTGCTTAAGCAATTGCTTGTGATTTCACAAGCAACCCGGTAAGCGGTCAACGGAACTGCGTATGTTGCAAACAGGATCCCCCACGATTTCATATCCATTACCCTAAGCCGTAAACACAACCCGGTTAGTTGCTTAAGCAGTTGCGTGTGATTTCACAAGCTAGGGGGTAAACGGTCAACGGAACTGTGTATGCCGCAAACGAAATCCCTTAGGCCGCGTACCCATTCCCTTACGCCGCAAACAAAACCCGGTTAGCCGCCTGAGCAATTGCGTATGATTTCACAGGCAACCCGGTAAACAGTCAACGGAACTGTGTATGCCGCAAACCGGATCTCTTAGGATTTCACACCCGTTCCCTTAAGCCGTAAATATAACCCGGTAAGCCGCTTAAGCCGTTGTATGTGATTTCACAAGCAAGCCGGT
>NZ_JBRKIT010000021.1:0-108432 GCF_052983395.1 Sinomicrobium halophytocola | reverse complement strand
TGTAGCGTCCTAAAAAAGCGTTACAGGATTAACAGGATTAAAAATACTAAATATCCCATCAAACGATCGTTTGATGGGATATTTTCTTTTTGTACGATTTTATTTTTACTTCATTTTGTTTGTGCATGTCTTCTGGCGTGTTCATAGCACATGACAGATGTGGTCTTTTTGCGTTGTAAATAGCGATACTTTGTTTCACGATTTGTTTCACGGTATTGATATCTAACTTTTGGATATCGATCAAGAACTCCTGCTTTAAAATACCATTGATACGTTCGGCAACAGCATTTTGATAAGGGTCATAGGATTCAGTCATACTGCATTTTATGTGGTTTTTCGCCAATATTTTCTGGTACTCTTTACTGCAATATTGAAAACCTCTGTCGGAATGATGTATTAATCGCTTTTTAGGGTAACTTCTGTTTTTAATAGCAAATTTTAATGCTTTAACAGAGCTATCTGTTTCCAAGGTATTGGATAGGGAGTATCCAACAATCTTTTTGGAATATGCATCTGTGATAAGCGATAAATACATGGGGTTTTGCCTGGTTCCTATATAGGTAATATCCGCTACCCATAGTTGTTCTGGTCTATCAATAACCTTATCTTCGATCAGGTTTTTATGCTTTTTGAAGCGATGGTGCGAGTTGGTGGTTATATGGTAACTTCGCTTGTGCTTTATCAACAAATGATTAGCCTTAAGTATAGCAAATAAACGATCCCTCCCTACGGACAGATCTTGTAAGGGGTCTTGTAAGATATGGTACAGCTTCCTTGTTCCAACCTTAGGAAGTTCCATACGGACCTCTTTGACCAGTTCGAGGACTTTTTCGGCCGTGGCTTGCCGTTTTTTTCTGGATGTAATTGCTCTGTAATACACCTGCCTGCTGACCCCAAGTAACTCACAGGTCGATGAGATACTTTCATCATAATATGCCCTAAACATATCGATTACTTGGGTTTGGAGTTTTTTCTGATAGGAATGTTATATTCTTTTTCAGCAAGCTCTATCATCATATCGAACAAAATAGCCTTTTTGTCTGCTCGTTCGGCGATATGCTCTGCAC
The DNA here is from genome assembly GCF_052983395.1 of Sinomicrobium halophytocola. NCBI lineage: Bacteria > Pseudomonadati > Bacteroidota > Flavobacteriia > Flavobacteriales > Flavobacteriaceae > Sinomicrobium > Sinomicrobium halophytocola. Next base: position 107,365 of record NZ_JBRKIT010000021.1, on the reverse strand, counting down.
GGGCTTTCTGTTTTTCTAAGAGCTTTATTTTTTGCTCTAACTCGATGATTCGTTGTTCTGGACTCTTGGGCATGGGGTTATAACTTTGATTATCCCAATCAAAATTACCATATTTTTTCAACCAATCCACTATAGTCGATTTAGCCTGAATCCCATATTTGCTTAACGCTTGTGATCGGGTAAGCTCTCCGCGCTCTATTTCGCCCACTACTCGAAGTTTAAAAGACATCGTATAGTCTTTCTGTGTGCGCTTTACATAAGTCGTCTGTGGTTCTTTTTTCATTACACTTTCATTTTAGTGTAACGCTATTTCAGGACGAGACATTAAAGTGATTATAAAACCCGGGGATGAAACTCCGGGTTTTTTGTTTTTACAGATTAAGGAATGACGGTTTCTCGGTTATATATGCATTTTGTTCGTTGCTCCTGCGTTGGGAGTTTTAGAGTCATGAAGGGCGACTTGGAAAATGAAATTCAAAATATAGACGAAAAGAACATTAGAAGATAGAGGGAAGATAATACTCGTGTAAATGTAAAAAACAGAATTTTTAAGGTATAAAACATCATGATCGCTTAGAGATGACTTTTAACTATTAATCAGGGACGGTATCCAAAATTTTGTGGAATTCTCACATCTGGAAACCCGTAGCTTTTATGTTTGATCTAAAAAAACTATGAGCCAAAGACCTTTTTATTGTTCTTCACAAGTTCCCGGAGTTTTTCCGGTTCTTCTGTCTTGATTTTTAGCAGAAGCCTTTCCAGGTGGCGGGTGTTGTGAGCATCTGTACCAATAAAATCCAGCATGCCCTGTTTTAATAATTTGGCAGCAACCTTGTGTATTTCTTTGCCGTAATAGGCAGTAAGAGAAAGGAGGTTGAGTTGTAAAAGGCACCCTGCTTTTTTGAGCTTATGGTACATTTCGAAATTTTCATGGTAGAACATATAACGTTCCGGGTGAGCCAGCACGGGAGTGTATCCTGCCACCTGTAGGTCGAATAATATATCAAACAAGGATATAGGCGGATTTATATAAGACATTTCCACAAGGACGTAATTGTCCTTCAGACAGAGGATATCTCCTTTTTTTACCAATTCCCGGAAAGATTCGTCCATCAGGTATTCCGCAGCAGCATGGAAAGAAATATTGCTGTTTTTAAATATGGGAAGTACCTCCTCCTTTTTACGCAGAATGATTTCGGATGTGTTTGGCCACACGCCCTGGATAATGTGTGGTGTGGTGATTATCCGGGTAATTCCGAGATCCGTAAATCCGCGGGCCAGCTTTTTGGTGTCTTCAAGATCCCTTGCACCATCATCAATTCCCGGGAGTAAGTGAGAGTGTATATCTACATGATCTCCCTCAAATAAATCCTTTAGGTAAACCGTTTTCTTACGAGAAAATATCAACAAAATAGTGGTATTTATATTGCTTCAACAAAGATAAGGTAAAAGCCCGAGTCTCTATCCCCGGGGTATAGGGAAAATTGAGGTTTTCAGTATTGTCCGGGATTGTTCTTTTCTTCCGCAATCAGGAGTTTAAACGCAGTGTTAAGGGTGTTTTGAAGGCCATTAAATGTTTTCATGAGAATGAAGTTTATTCTTTCTCTAAAGATAAGAAAAAAAAGCCAAAAACTTACGGTTTTCCGCAGGATTTACCAACTGCCACTGGCACCACCGCCACCGCCCATTCCACCTCCGAATCCACCTCCGAATCCACCGCCACCGCCGAACCCTCCGGAAGATCCACCTCCGAATCCGCCCCTTCCCAGACTGCTGAGTATGATCATATCCATAAGATCGGGGCCGCGAAAACGTTTACCACCGCCTCCGCCTCCGCCACGGGAGTTTTTGGACAGGATAATAACAATAACAATGAATATGAAGAAAAGGAAAAATATACCGTTAACAGGAAAACCATCACCGGAGTCCTTGCGTTGAGGATCTCCTTTGTATTCCCCCATGAGAACCTGGAATATGGCATCCGTACCTCTGTCCAGTCCGCCATAATAATCACCTTCAATAAACCTGGGCTTCATTATGGTTTCAATAATACGCTTGGATAGGGCGTCTGTGAGCAGATGCTCAATGCCATAACCCGTCTGTATACTTATTTTCCGATCGTTTTCCGCGAGTAGTATCAATATACCGTTGTCTTTTCCCTTTTGTCCGATACCCCATTGGGTAAGCCAGTTGGCTCCCAGGTAGTTGATGTTCTCCCCGTTTGTAGAGGGGATGGTGATAATTACGATCTGTGTGGACGTACTGTCGGAATACCGGATGAGTTTTTGTTCCAACATATTCTTTTGCGAATCGGAGAAGAGCCCGGTATTGTCATACAGACTCGTTTGTTTCGTCGGTTTGTCCGGAATGTCAAACTGGGCTGTGGCCCATTGGGAAAAACACAGGAAAAAGAAAAGTAAATATGTAGGGATCGCTGTTTTTGTCTTCTGCATTACGTTTGGTAGGATTGCAACGTTTGTTTTCATGTTATTCAATGCCCTTTGGATATTTCGTCCGGAAGCTCGTTAATGTCATCGGTCAGCCACGGAAAATGTTGCTTTAACTGTTTTCCGGCCATAAGAATGCCATCTACCAGCCCTTGTTTATATCTCCCTTCCTTGAAATGCCCGGTAATGATATCTTTGGTGGTGTCCCAGAAATCGTCGGGAACCAATTCATTGATCCCTTTGTCCCCGTAGATGGCAAAAGCCCTGTCTTCCACGGCCACATAGATGATTACACCGTTGTTCAGTTTGGTATTGTCCATTTTCAGTTGATGGAACACCTGTATGGCTCTTTCATAAGGAGAGATCCCGGCTGTTTTTTCGATATGTACCCGGACTTCTCCCGAAGTATTGAGTTCTGCCTCCCGGATAGCTTCTACTATTTCCTGTTCTTCTTCGGTCGATAAAAAATCTTCTACTTTGGACATGACTGTGCGCTCTCGGATTATGCTGCTAAAAGTCGAAATCGACATCAGGAGCTTTTTCTGCTCCGGGGTCTGCTTTATAACGTGCCATTTCTTCAAAACTGAACCATCCGGCAAGGATTTTGTTTGGGAAGGTCTTTATGTGCTGGTTATATATGTTCACCGCCTGGTTATAGCGGTCCCGGGCTACATTGATGCGGTTTTCCGTGCCTTCCAATTGCGATTGAAGCTCCAGGAAATTCTGGTTGGCCTTGAGTTCCGGGTAACGTTCCACTGTAACCAGTAACCTGGAAAGCGCAGAAGACAACCCCGTTTGCGTCTGTTGGAATTGCGCGAGTTTTTCCGGAGTCAGGTTATTGGCATCTATAGTGGTGGATGTTGCTTTGGCCCTTGCTTCTATAACATCGGTCAGGGTATTCCTTTCAAAATCGGCAGCTCCTTGTACTGTTTTTACAAGATTACCTATGAGATCATTCCTTCGCTGATAGGCACTTTCCACATTAGACCAGGTGGTTTTGGCATCTTCCTGATGTCTCACCGCGTTGTTGTTGAAACCTACTGCCCAGCGGTACAGACCAAAAGCTATAACTACCAGTACGATAACCGGGATTAACCATTTTTTCATAGTGAGTGACGTTTGAAGTTGAAGATTATAATTGATCCTTGATTTTTAAAAGGACTGTTTTTATGTTCTCTAATTTACGAATAATCTCAAAATTAGAAAGTGTTTTGTGTTTTTCTTCCTTTAAATGGATTTTTGCACCCTCGAGCGTAAATCCGCGTTCTTTGACGAGATGGTAGATAAGCTGAAGATTTTTAATGTCTTCCGGGGTGAATTTACGGTTGCCTTTGGCGTTCTTTTTGGGTTGCAGTACGTCAAATTCCTTCTCCCAAAAGCGGATAAGGGAAGTGTTGACCTGAAAGGCACGGGCCACTTCTCCAATACTGTAATAGCGTTTTTCAGGAAGCTGTATATACATAGTACCGAAACGAGTTACATAATAAAAACCAGTCGAATTTTGGGGATCCAGGGATCCCAAAAGTGCCGACCGTTAATCGAGGGACTGGTTTTCCTGGGAAGCAACGTGCAGCAATTCTTCGTATTCTGCAGGGGTTAAACTTCCGTAATAGAAATTAAGAGGGTTTATCCTCTGTCCGTCCTTGAACACTTCATAATGCAGGTGAGGGGCTTCCGATCGTCCCGTACTGCCAACATAGCCTATAAGGTCTCCTCTTTTTACTTTTTGTCCTTTTCTTACATTGTATTTGCTAAGATGAGCATAGAGGCTCTCATAGCCAAAACCGTGCTCTACCCGGATGTGATTACCATATCCGGCCGCCCTGTTGTCCGATCTTTTTACCACGCCATCTCCCGTAGCGTACACCGGGGTGCCTCTGGGTGCCGAAAAGTCCATGCCCCAGTGCATTTTTCTGGCTTTGGTAAAAGGGTCTGTACGCCATCCGAAACCAGAAGCCATACGTTTCAGGTCCTTGTTGTTTACCGGTTGTATGGCCGGTATGGTGGCCAGAAGTTTTTCCTTACTCTCCGCAAGTTTGGTTATCTCGTCCAGGGACTTGGATTGTACCACCATTTGTTTTTGTAATATTTCAAGCCTCCTTGTGGTGTTTATAACGATCTTGGAATTGTCAAATCCTTCCAGGGCCTGGTACCTGTTGACCCCTCCGAAACCCGCTCTTCGCTGTTCTTCCGGGATGGGACTGGCTTCGAAGTAAAGGCGGTAAATATTATTATCCCTGTCCTCAATGTCTGTCAGCACTTTTTCCATTTGCTCCATCTTTTTGTTCATTATTTCAAACTGGAGCTCATATTGTTTTAGTTCTCTTGTGGTGGACAATTCTTTAGGAGTATTTACAAGGCCTGTATTCAAAAGGGTAAAAAGACCTATCGAGCCAAATAGGAATGCTGCTAGGAGGAAGACGAAAAAATTCCTGATTCTCTTCCCTTTTTTTACTTCGATTTTCCTGTACGAAAGTGTCTCCTGGTCGTAATAATATTTTACCTTCGACATAAATTAAAATATTCTATTTTTGCCCTGTGTATGCGGATCGGTATACCGGAAAATCCTTTTTGCTCAGGGTTGTATAACTACGTAACGGACAAATATAGAAATTGTTTTTGAGTTACCGCAATTTTTAGAAAAGGTTAAGATTTTGAAAAGGGGAAAACTTCCCGGAAACAGGAAAAAAATATTTTCTGTTACCTTTACGGCCCGTAAATAAAACAGTATAATCCCGATAATTATCGGGACCAAAAGGAAAATGATGACATCACAGGAAATAAGAAAACATTTTTTAGCATTTTTTGAAAAAAAACAACATACGATAGTACCGTCGGCCCCTATGGTGATTAAGGACGATCCTACCCTCATGTTTACCAATGCAGGGATGAACCAGTTCAAAGAGTATTTCCTGGGTAATAGAAAGCCTGTGGCACCGCGGGTTACGGACTCTCAAAAATGTCTTCGGGTAAGTGGTAAACACAACGACCTGGAAGAGGTCGGGAAAGATACCTACCATCATACCATGTTTGAAATGCTGGGGAACTGGAGTTTCGGGGATTATTTTAAAAAGGAAGCCATTGCCTGGGCCTGGGAATTGCTGACTGAAGAATTTAAAGTAGATAAAAACAGATTATACGTTACCTTTTTTGAAGGATCATCCGATGATGATCTGGCCGAGGACAGCGAGGCTTATAAGTTATGGGCCGATATTGTTCCCGAAGACCGGATCATACCCGGAAATAAAAAAGACAATTTCTGGGAAATGGGAGACCAGGGGCCTTGCGGGCCATGCTCGGAGATCCATATCGATATACGTACGGAAGAAGAGAGAGCTAAAGTTTCCGGGAGGGAACTTGTAAATAAAGACCATCCACAGGTCGTGGAGATATGGAACCTTGTATTTATGGAATTTAACCGTAAAGCAAATGGCTCCCTCGAAAAACTGCCTGCAAAACACGTTGATACCGGAATGGGATTCGAACGCCTGTGTATGGTACTGCAAGGGGTACAGAGCAACTACGACACCGATGTGTTTACCCCGCTCATCCGCGAGATCGAAGCCATAACCAATTCCGGGTACGGCAAAGAAGAGAAAATCGATATCGCCATCCGGGTTATTGCCGATCATGTCCGGGCAGTGGCTTTTGCCATTGCAGACGGGCAGTTGCCAAGCAATACAGGTGCGGGTTATGTAATACGCAGGATTTTAAGACGGGCCATTCGTTACGGATTTACTTTTCTGGATCAGAAAGAACCTTTCATATACAAGCTGGTAGATACATTGAGTAACCAGATGCATCAGGCATTTCCGGAGATAAAATCCCAAAAGAACCTTGTGGTCAATGTTATAAAAGAAGAAGAACAATCTTTTTTAAAGACACTCGATCAGGGGCTCGTTTTGCTGGAAACCATTATTTCCGCTTCAAAAGACAATCATGTTTCCGGGGCCAAAGCCTTTGAACTTTATGATACTTACGGTTTTCCCATAGACCTCACGGCACTTATACTCAGTGAAAAGGGCTACAGCCTGGACCAGGAGGGATTTGAAAAAGAACTGCAAAAACAAAAGGAACGTTCCAGGGCGGCAACCTCGGTGACTACGGGAGATTGGGTAGTGCTGGCTGAAGACGATGAAGAAGAGTTTGTCGGCTATGACACACTGGATGCCCGGGTAAAGATCACCCGTTACAGGGCAGTGAAAAGTAAAAAGGATGGGGAAATGTACCAGGTGGTGTTTAATCTCACCCCTTTTTATCCCGAGGGAGGTGGCCAGGTAGGCGATAAAGGATATATAGAATCTGCTGACGGTGATGTAGCTTATATTATAGATACGAAAAAGGAAAATAACCTTATCATACATTTTACCAAAAGTCTGCCACGTAATATAGAAGGTTTCTTTAAAGCGGTAGTTGATAAAAACCAGAGAAGAAGGACTTCTGCCAATCACTCGGCGACACACCTGCTTCACCAGGCATTGAGAAAAGTGCTAGGAGATCATGTAGAGCAAAAAGGATCTATGGTGCATAACGACCACCTTAGGTTTGACTTCTCCCATTTCAGTAAAGTAAGCCCGGAGGAGTTACAGGCCGTGGAAGATTTTGTAAATGCCAGAATAAGAGAGCAACTATCCCTGGAAGAAAAGAGGAATGTGCCCTATCAGCAGGCTATAGAAGAAGGAGCAACGGCGCTTTTCGGTGAAAAATACGGAGACACCGTAAGAGCCATTCGTTTCGGGGAGAGTATGGAATTGTGCGGAGGTACACATGTGCAGAACACGGCGGACATATGGCATTTTATCATTACCGGGGAAAGTGCCGTAGCGGCAGGTATACGTCGTATAGAAGCCATAACACTCGATGCCGCCAAAGAGTACTTCACCTCACAGACCGATACTTTCAGGGAAGTAAAGACAATATTGAAAAATGCTAAAGACCCGGTAAAGGCTATTGTTTCCCTCCAGGAAGAGAACAATACCCTGAAAAAACAGGTGGAATCACTTTTAAAAGCCAAAGCCAAAAACCTGAAAGGTGAACTTATAGATAAACTGGAAGAAGTAAACGGTGTCCGTTTTCTGGCTGCCCGTGTAGACCTGGACCCCAATGTAGTGAAAGATCTGGCTTTTGATATAGGGAAAGGACAAAAAGACCTTTTTGTGCTGTTTGCTGTAGAACACGAAGGTAAAGCCTTGCTGACATGCTACATATCCAAAGAACTCGCAGAAGAAAGATCTCTTAATGCCGGACAGGTGGTCCGGGAACTGGGAAAACTGATACAAGGCGGCGGCGGCGGACAAGCCTTCTTCGCGACAGCAGGAGGTAAGGACCCCGGCGGTATTCCGCAGGTACTCGAAAAGGCAAAGGAGTTTGTAAAATAGCAATAACCTGTTCCGGCCCTTTAGTGAGTATGCTTAAACCTATTAGGCAATGAAACTACAGACACAAATAACAATATTACCAGGAAACAGCCGTATAGATTACAACTCACGGCTGTTGCTACTTGGTTCGTGCTTTGTGGAGAATATAGGAGGCAAACTGGACTATTATAAATTTACTTGTTTGCAAAACCCCGTAGGAATATTGTTCCATCCTGCAGCAATCGAAAATTTCACGGAAAAGGTCAGGCACGGGGAGAGGTATACGACCGATACCATTTTCGAACATAACGGACGTTGGCATTGCTTTGATGCTCATTCGGATATGAGCGATATCTCTTCGGAAAAAGTGCTGTCCCGTATTAACGGGGCCATTAATGACACGGCGGAGTATCTTACAAATACCTCTCATGTCATCATTACTCTGGGGACGGCCTGGGGATATCGACTGAACGATACCGGAAGTCTTGTGGCCAACTGCCATAAGATGCCGCTACACAGGTTTACCAAAGAGCTCGCCCCGATAGAAGACGTAGAAAAAAATATTATCCGTATCCGGGAAAATATCCGTGCTGTCAATCCGGATATACAGTTTATTTTCACCATTTCTCCCGTACGGCATCTTAAAGATGGTTTTGTGGAAAACCAGCGTAGTAAGGCACATCTCATCACCGCCCTTCACCGTGTTGCAGAAGAAGGAACGTATTTTCCTTCCTATGAGATCATGATGGATGAACTCCGGGATTACCGGTTTTATGCCGAAGACATGTTGCATCCCAACCGGACAGCTATAGAATATATATGGGAGAAATTTGCATCCTCACACATATCTCCCGAAGCAATTCCGGTGATGAAAGAGGCAGATATTATTCAAAGAGGGCTTGCCCATAAACCCTTTGCGCCGGATTCCGATCAGCATCGAAAGTTTTTAAAAAAACTGGCCGAACGGATATCCGATGTTCAGGCAAAAATTCCGAATATTCGTTTTTAAGTAGTTCTTTCAGTCCGGAATTATAGATTATACTGTGTGTTTCTACAAACCCATTTCCATTGGTTAATCCTGTAACCCGTAGAAATCTTTTACAGCTTTATAATCCCGCAGATCGATTTGATTTTCAGTTTTTGCGGATTGTATGGATGAAGCCTCCGCAAAGATCACTTTGATTCTGGTAAAGTTTACTTCCGATCCGTAAGAACCGGAGCCATCGGGCTGCAGGGTTCTTATTGCCAGGGTATAAATACTGGGATCTGTAGAAGTCTGATAGATATAAAAACGGGTTTGATAACTGTTGTTGGAGCCCAATCCGGGGACGGAATACCATGCAGTGGAGTTCTCATTAGACGGGTTGTAATAGACCATTATAAGGCTGTTGTCTACAGTTTCCGTGGAGACGGATAGTTCCAGGGATAACAGATTTGTAAAGGTTTGTTCACCGAATTCGTAGAGAACTATATTAGCATTCCCGTCTTCTCCGCTAGGGCCTTGAGGTCCCTGTTCACCTTGTTCACCGTCTATGCCGTCAATGCCATCTTCGCCGTCAGAACATGCTGCCAGGCCAATACTCAAAAAAAATACGATACAATAAAAAAATCTCGTTTTCATGATTTTAGAGGTTTTATTCCGGTAAGTTTAATAAGGTACCGGATGGTTAATTATCAGGGTAAATGTATTTCCTTGAAAAATGAGAGGTAAGGGGAAATATCCGGTTTACATAAGGGGAATTTCCCCTTTTTCTCTTTTTAACTTACAAATTGTTTATATATGTAGTCTTTATTCCGTATTTGTATTTTAAAAATATATTAAAATATGTTTTTAAGTTTTTTAATGTAATCACTTTTGTGTATTGTGTTTTTAAATTGAAAGTTAAAACTAATATTTGCAATGTAATTAGAAACTAAAAAACATAATAGTTATGTGTGGAATATTAGCAGTGATAAACGCAACATACACCCAGGAGGGGACCGCTATAGAGAGAAAACCCGCGCTGGACACCGTATTGATAAAAGAAATGTCGAAGAGAATGGGGCATAGGGGACCGGATGAAAGTGATCTGCACCTTACGGAAAACGGACACATACTCAGCCATGAAAGACTTTCCATTATAGATCTCCATACGGGAAAACAACCTATACAGGGTACAGATAGTGCCTGGATGGTGCACAACGGGGAAATATACAACCATAAAGAACTGAGAGAAAACCAACTCAAAGGACATACTTTCAGAACGACTTCCGATTCTGAAGTGATCGTACATCTCTATGAGGAGTATGGTTACGATTTCTGTAACAAACTTGATGGTGTTTTTGCCTTTGTGGTTATCGATGGGGATGACTTTATAGCGGGAAGGGACCCGATAGGAGTAAAACCGTTGTATTATGGTACCGATGCGGAGGGGCGTATGTACTTCTCTTCGGAAATGAAAGTTATAGCCGATCAGTGTGTGGAATTTTTAGCATTTCCTCCGGGGCATTTTTACACTGCCAAAACGGGTTTTGTACGCTATTTCACACCAGAATGGTTTGATTATGAAACTGCCACTGAGGATTTGGATCTCGACAAGCTGAGAGAGAGTCTTATTGCAGCGACAAAAAAGCGTCTGATGAGTGACGTACCGCTCGGAGTATTGCTATCCGGGGGGCTGGATTCATCACTGACCTCTTCCATAGCCTGTAGGTTGCTGGAAGAAACAGGACAAAAGCTGCACTCTTTTTCCATAGGACTTGATGCTGATGCTCCCGATCTTGTTGCCGCCCGAAAAGTGGCCGATTACCTTGGTACGGAGCACCACGAAATATATTTTACCATAGAAGAGGGGATCAGGATACTGGAAAAACTGGTGTGGCACCTGGAAACTTATGATGTTACTTCCATCCGGGCATCCACCCCTATGTATTTTATGAGTAAAGCTATTACGGATATAGGCGTAAAAGTGGTATTGAGCGGGGAAGGTGCCGATGAGATATTCGGAGGTTATCTCTATTTCAGAAGCGCTCCTTCTGCCCAGGAATTCCAGAAAGAAACTATAGACCGGGTGCAAAAACTTTCTACGGCCGATTGTTTGCGTGCCGATAAGAGTACCATGGCCCACGGACTGGAGGCGAGGGTGCCGTTCCTGGACAAGTCTTTCCTGCAGACCGCTATGGAAATAATGCCCGAATTCAAACAGCCGAAAACCTATGACGGCGTGGAGAAATATATCCTGAGAAAAGCTTTTGATACGCCGGAACGGCCTTTCCTTCCGGATGAAGTGTTGTGGAGACAAAAAGAACAGTTCTCCGATGGTGTAGGATACAACTGGATCGATATGCTCATAGCACACTGCGCTTCCCGGGTTACCGATGCTGAATTGGCATCTGCCGCCGAAAAGTACCCGATCAACACGCCTGCTACTAAAGAAGCGTATTTCTACCGGGAGATTTTCCATAAGCATTTCCCTCAGGAAAGCGCGGCCCGAACGGTGAAGAAATGGATACCGAAATGGCAGGAAAACACCGATCCGAGTGGCCGGGCCAACGCTGCACACGTTAAAGCAGATGTCTCTATTGCCGTAGAGAAAGCTAAAGCCGCCTTATAAGAAGAGGAATATACCAACCAAACATATGGGAATTGCCCGGGGAGAAAGATCTTTCCGGGCAATTTATTTTAGATGGAAATAACTAAGAACTACCAACTAAAAAGCTCCATAACTTTTACGCTTTATTCCTAACCTGCAACTTCATATATCTTTATAAATCAGGTATTTTTCCCGGACTTTACGGAATGTCAGCAAATCTTTTTTCCAGCTTCTCCGGATTTCATCTTCCGTGATGCCCGTTTCAATTTGTTGTTGGAGAACTTGGCTTCCGGCCAATTTTGAAAAGAAATCAGTAAAGAATTCACCTTTATTTTCCGTATGGTTATAGGCCCGGATAAGCCATTGAAGCTCGATCCGGTCTAATCTTTTGCTTTTCGAAAGGTCTTCTCCGTAGCACATTTTTCCATTGTATTTGGGGCTTTTCGAACCGGAATTAGGTTTGGGTGTAAAACTAAACGGATAATCCTTTTGTGAAAGATAAGGAGAGCCGTAGACCTGGAACTGCTTATCCGTTCCCCGGCCTTCACTGATATTGGTACCTTCAAACAGGCAGGTACTCGGATATAAATTGATGGCCTGTACATTTGGTAAGTTCGGAGAAGGTTTTACCGGTAATTCGTATGACATATCTTTGGTATAATTAGCACAGGAAATTACCTGAACAGGACATTGTATGCCATTAGCAAGCCATTTTTCCCCGTTGATCATAAGCGCATATTCCCCGATGGTCATGCCGTGTGCAATGGGAATAGGATGCATACCCACGAAACTTTTGTATTTCGGGTCCAGAACAGGGCCATCTACAAAATGTCCGTTGGGATTCGGGCGATCCAGTACGATAACCTGTTTCCCGGTTTCTGCACATGCTTCCATTACATAATGAAGGGTGGAGATATAGGTGTAGAAGCGGACACCTACATCCTGAAGATCAAAAATAAGGATGTCAATATCCTTTAACTGCTCCTGTTTCGGCTTTTTGTTGTTACCGTAAAGGGAAATAACAGGCAGTCCCGTTTTCGGATCTTTACCGTCCTTAACCACCTCACCCGCATCCGCAGTACCCCGGAAACCATGTTCCGGAGCAAATACTTTTTGTACGTTTACATCCAGTTTCATCAGGCTATCCACCAGGTGGACGTATTCCGTTTTTTCCTCATCGCGGAAAATAATACTGGAGGGATTGGCTACAATACCTACACGTTTGTTCTCCAGGAGTGATAAATATGCTTCGGTCCGGTCGGCACCCGTTTCTATCCTCATTTTCGCAGGTGGTGTTTGTTCAGATTCATCGGTCCCTTCTGTCGGTTTGGAAGAGGCGTGGTTGCCACATGCCGTTGTCAGCAAGAAGAAAAGCAATATCCTGAGGGCGGACCATACTGGTGGATGACCAACTGTTGTAAACGGGCTAACCCGGAATCCAAGCAAATTCTTTAGTGTTTTTTTGCTGATGGGGTCCGAACCTTTCCCATAAGCTTTTTTTCTGACGTTGTAAATCAGGGTGTGTAAAGCCTTGCCTATAATTTCGTGGCAGAACCGTAATAAAAATGTATTTTTGAGGTTTGTAAACCAAAATGGCCCGTTGAATTTAGAGTTTTTCATAGCGAAACGCATTATTAAGTCCGAGGATTATAAAAGTAGTGTATCCGCACCAATTATAAAAATCGCCATTGCAGCCATAGCCATAGGAATAATCATGATGCTGGTGGCCATAGCTACCGGCGTGGGCTTACAGCATAAGATCCGGGAAAAAATTGCGGCTTTTAATGGCCATATACAAATATATAATTACGATAACAACGAGTCGGAAGTTTCCGTACATCCCGTATCTATCCACCAGGAATTTTATCCGGAGTTCCGCAATATCGACGGCATAACCCATGTTCAGGCAGTGGCCGCCAAGGCTGGGATCATCCGGCTGGAAAGCACTTTCGAAGGCATCATAGCCAAAGGAGCTGGCAAAGACTATAACTGGGAGCATTTCCGGGAATACCTGGTTAAGGGGGAATTACCGGACTACAGCGGTAAGCTGAACAACGAGGTACTCATATCCAGGTATCTTGCGGACAGGCTGCAACTGGATGTCGAGGATACGTTTTATACTTTCTTCCTGAAAGATAAGGAAAGTACCGTGCCCAATCAGCGAATATTCAAGATCACCGGTATTTACGACAGCGGTTTTCAGGAATTCGATGCTAAATACGTTGTAGTGGATATACGTCATATACAACGAATGAACGGATGGTCTGAAGATGAAATAGGGAATTTCGAAGTGTTTATAGACGATTTTGACGAGATAGAAGAAAAAGGCAACGAAGTATACGGAAAAACCCTGTCCACACTGGATTCCAAGACCGTACTGGATCAATACCCTTCCATTTTCGAGTGGTTGGGATTATTTGATTTTAATATAGCCCTGATAATAGGGATACTTATTATTGTAGGTGGTTTTAATATGATCACCGCCCTTCTCGTGCTCATACTGGAACGTACGCAGATGATCGGTATATTGAAAGCATTGGGGAGCGATGACTGGACGATCCGGAAAATATTCCTCTACAATGCAGCATACCTGATCACCATCGGGCTGTTCTGGGGGAATGTCATAGGTCTTGGCCTTTTACTGCTGCAAAAATATTTCGGTTTTGTAGTACTGGACCCGGAAACATATTATGTAACGGAAGTCCCGGTGTATATCAGTCCGGTATACATTATATTGCTCAATCTGGGCACCCTTCTTCTGTGTTTAACCATGTTACTCATACCTTCCTACATCATTACAAAGATAGTACCTGTCAGGGCCATGCGGTTCGATTGATATTTCCAATCATGCCTGGGGTCTCTCTCCTGTCTCCCTGAACAGGCGTTTTATCCATTATTCAGGCTATTTTTACTACTTTTAGGCTATGCAAAACATTGAATCCTTACTTAGTCTGTATGCACAAAACCATAAACTTCCCATCCGTCTTATTTCTCCCGTGTTCGGCCATCTTCCTCCCGAAATCGTCGGTACATACGGTCTTACCCACCGCAAGCCCCATTACTTTTTCCTGTTTATGCTGGAAGGACGCAACCGCCACGGTGTTGACCTGCAGCAGTTCGAGATAAACAACAATGAACTTCTCTTTATTCTTCCGCATCAAATACATCAGCTTCCGGCTACAAAACAGGGGACCGACTATTTCAAACTCGGTTTTGATGAAGAATGTCTTTCCTTGTTGCCGAAACAATATCCGTTTCTCATAAACCCTTTTAATAATCAAAAGATCCGATTCGCTTCGTCGGCCGCCGCGAGGTTAAAGTCCATCTTTGGAGTATTACGTGAATTATTGAAGACAAAGGACACCGACCCTGAGCTCATACTTGCTCACCTTAACAGCTTACTTACGGAAATCAATGCAGCTTACTTCTCCTCGGATAGAAACCCTGCGGACGACAAACTATCGAAATATATCAGTTTTAAGCTTTTTGTAGAAAATAACCTTACCGATCACCCGACAATTAAAGATATTGCCGAAAAGCTTGCTCTTAATACCGGAGGACTGTATGGCATCGTTAAATATTACTCCGGGCTTTCTCCGAAAGAATTCATTACTAATCGTCTCATACTGGAAGCAAAACGCCGTCTTTATTATTCTGAAAGTTCTTCGATCAAGGAACTTGCCTACGATCTCGGTTTTAACGATCCTGAATACTTCTCCCGTTTATTTAAAAAGGTAACAGGCAAGACCATATCGATGTTCGTTCAGGATTTGTCAGGGAACTAATACGTTTTGTCCGGTTCCTTTTTCAGGGATCTGAGGATCTTTGTTCTGAATAATAAAAATTCGAATGATGAACAGAAAATTAGGAACAAACGGCCCTATTGTATCCGCAATAGGTTTAGGATGCATGGGAATGTCCGGTGCCTACGGACAAAGCAATGATGCAGTATCAGTAGCCACGATCGAAAGAGCCCTTGAACTCGGGCAAAACTTTTTGGACACTGCCGATTTTTACGGCATGGGTCACAATGAAGAATTGATCTCCCGAGCCATTCAAGGTAAACGCGACAAAGCTTTTATTTCTTTAAAAACCGGTCAGTTCAGATCTCCGGGGCCTGGTGGAGCTACTGGTTTCGGACCTGTAAACGCACATCCCGATCATCTCCGCAATGCTATTCTCTATAGCCTCCAGCGCCTTAAAACGGATTATATCGATCTTTATACCCCTGCCCGGGTAGATCCTAATGTCCCTATCGAAGACACCGTTGGCGCATTATCTGACCTCGTCGAAAAAGGTGTTGTTCGCTACATTGGGCTGTCTGAAGCATCTGCAGCAACCATCCGTAAAGCGGCTGCCGTTCACCCGATAACTGCTTTGCAGATCGAATACTCCCTCTGGAGCCGGGAGATCGAAGCCGAGGTCCTTCCGACCATACGGGAACTGGGAATTGGCCTTGTAGCTTATTCACCTCTGAGTCGGGGCTTTTTAAGTGGTGTATTCAAAAAACCGGAAGACATTAAAGATCACCGGGTCCATATGCCGCGATTTCAGGGTGAGAACTTTTATAAAAATGTGGAACTTGTAAAAAAAATAGAGACACTGGCAGAAGAAAAAGATTGTACCCCTTCTCAGTTAGCCATTGCGTGGGTTCTTTCCCGGGGTGAAGATATCATAACGATACCGGGTACCAAGCGCATAAAATATCTCGAAGAGAACATTGCTTCCAAAAATGTAGAACTCACCGGGGAAGACTTGCAAAGCATCGATGATAAAATACCGACCGGAATGGTTTCGGGTACCCGTTACCCCGAGATGTTTATGAAGGATCTCAACCGATAAGCGACTACCCAGTGCAGGGTAGCCTTTGCATTATTTCTTCTGTTCCAAAGGAAATTACTATAAAACCGTTCCGGGTACGGAATGGTTTTTTCTTTATGGGAATTTGTGTTGCAGAAGGTGTTGGTGAAATATAATTGCTATCTCCGGTATATAAAACGGCCTAAGAAATGCATTTATAACGGAATTAACCGGATACGGGAGGCCGTCTTTGGTTAAATACGCATAATAACTTGTTGGGCACAAATATGTAACCTTCATTAAAATCATTAAATTTACTGGATACTAACTCAAAAAACATTTGTAATGCCAATCCGGAAAACTATCTTAAGTACGGCGGCACTGTTTGCCGTTGTCACCGTTCAGGCCCAGAATATATCCCGCCAGGAGAAAAAAATTGTGGAAACCATAACGAAAAACCTGGAAGAACAAATACGGTTCACGGAAGAAGTAGTTAATATAAACAGCGGCACGATGAACCATGCCGGGGTTCGTAAAGTAGGTGATATTTTCGGAAAAGCATTTCAGGACCTGGGTTTTAATACCAGGTGGGTCGATATGCCTGAAGAAATGGACCGGGCGGGTCATCTTTTTGCGGAAACTTCCGGAGAAAAGGGTAAAAAGGTATTGCTCATAGGACATATAGATACTGTTTTTGAAGAGGACAGTCCTTTTCAGAAAATGGAGAAGGTCAACGACAGTATATCTCATGGCCCGGGAGTGAATGATATGAAAGGAGGCGATGTTATTATCTTATACGCCCTGAAAGCACTGCGGGAAAACGGCTTATTGAAAAATAGCCAGGTGACCGTAGCCCTTATGGGAGACGAGGAATTTACCGGGAAGCCGCTTTCGGTAAGCAGAAAGGACCTGATAGAAGCAGCTAAAAAGAGCGATGTAGCCCTGGGATTTGAGCCTTCCGGAGGTTTGGACGAGGCAACAATGTCCAGGAGAGGATCTTCCGGCTGGAAAGTTGAAGTGACCGGAAAACAGGCACATTCCGCAGATATCTTTAGTGAAGATGTGGGAGCAGGGGCTATTTTTGAGATGTCACGCATTATTAATGCCTTTTATAATGAGGTGAGAGGAGACAAATACCTCACTTTTAACCCCGGCGCCATACTAGGTGGAACCGATGTAGTCTATGATGAAGCAAGGAGTAAGGGAAATGCCTTCGGAAAATCTAATGTTGTGGCCAGGAAAGCAGTTGTAGATGGAGGACTTCGTTTTATTTCCGAAGAACAAAAAGAGAACGCCCGTGCAAAAATGCGTGAAATAGTGGGGCAGAACCTGCCGCAGACCAGTGCGGGAATTACGTTTATAGACAGCTATCCCGCAATGGAGCCCACGGAAGGCAACAAAAAACTCCTGAAGAAACTCAGCCGGGTAAGTACAGACCTGGGGCTGGGGCCTGTAGAGGCGGTGGACCCCATTGAAAAGGGAGCCGCAGATGTGTCTTTTGTGGCTGCGTATGTAGATTGTCTGGACAGTCTCGGCGCCATGGGCGAAGGAGCACATTCTCCGGAGGAAACCATTAATTTCAACACACTGGAAGCATTGACCCAGCGGGCAGCTATCCTCATATATCGTTTGCTTAACGAAGGATCGTGATTTTTATCAGGAACAAAAATCCCCTGGAACTATGGTCTAATGCCTGTAACGCCATAATAGGAGAGATAGGGAATGAGGAAATCCCGCAAAAACATATGACAGGTAACATTTAACATTTTTTTTACATTTAGAACGTAACAATTCCTGTTCTAAGGAGTCTAATGAATGTATAATCTGAAAAAGATAAATACATTTTATCGGATAATGTATACCTTTATGGGTTCATTGTTATATACTAATCAGCTTACCGGATATGATAGAAATCAAAGATTTACATAAATCCTACCAGATGGGAAGCAATTCCCTACATGTTTTAAAGGGGCTTAATTTATCTATAAAAGAAGGTGAGCTCGTGGCCATAATGGGATCCTCCGGTTCCGGGAAATCCACTTTTCTTAATATTCTCGGAATGCTCGATGAAGCCGATACCGGCCAGTATGTACTGGACGGTGTACCTATTAAAGATCTCAACGAAACCAAAGCGGCCAAATACAGGAATAAGTTTCTCGGCTTTATTTTCCAGTCCTTTAACCTTATAAATTACAAGACCGCTGTTGAAAACGTATCGCTTCCGCTGTATTACCAGAAGGTCAACCGAAAGGAAAGGCAGGAAAAAGCGATGAAATATCTCGAAAAGGTAGGGCTGAAACAATGGGCAGATCATCTTCCCAGTGAACTTTCCGGGGGACAAAAACAACGTGTGGCCATTGCCAGGGCATTGGCGGCGGAACCTAAGGTATTGCTGGCGGACGAACTTACCGGTGCTTTGGACAGTAAGACTTCCTGTGAGATCATGGAGTTGGTCCAGGAGATCAACGACGAAGGGAAGACCATACTGGTAGTGACCCACGAGCCTGATATAGCCAAAATGTGTAAACGAATAGTACACCTTAAAGACGGCGTTATCGTGGAAGACACCTTTGTAGAACAAGTAAGGGCTTCAGAATATGTTCAGTAGGGATCGCTGGCAGGAAATATTCCAGACCATAAGAAAAAACAAACTCCGGACTTTTCTTTCCGGGTTTACCGTTGCGCTCGGTATTTTGATATTTACCGTGCTTTTCGGTATGGGAAATGGCCTTAAGAATACATTCAATGAGTTTTTTATGGGTGATGCGACCAATACTTTTTTTATCTATCCGGGTCGCACCGGTATGCCATACAAGGGATTTAAAAAGGGAAGGCAGATCGAGTTCCGTAATGGTGATATGGAAGATATCAAAAAGGATTTTGCTCTTTATTTGGATAAAATTACCCCGCGTTCTTCCAAAAGCCTTTTGGCTAGTTACAGAGGAGAATCCAATACCTATAATGTAAGAGCTATAGCTCCCGCTTATCACGAAGTGGAAAAGAATATCATAATGAAGGGGCGATACCTCAATGAGAACGATATCAGGGACCGGGCAAAACACGTTGTTATAGGCCGCCTTGTAGAAATCGACCTCTTTGAGAAATCTGAAAGTGCAGTAGGGAAATATCTGGATATCGGGGGAATAATGTACCGGGTAGTAGGTGTATTCCAGGATGAAGGAGGGGATAATGACGAGCGGTATATCTACATGCCATATACTACCAGGCAGCTTCTGGACAAGGGAACGGATAAAATAGATCAGATCGTTCTTACTTACAAAACAAATATCGGCTATGCCGGGGCTATGGCTTTCGATACCAGCCTGTATAAGTACCTGAAAGATAAACACAAAGTGGCACCGGAAGACCAGAACGGTATTTATCTCAGTAACACGGCAGATATTGTCAAAAGAAATATGATGTTTGCCAATGTGTTACAGATCGTGGTGGTCTTTGTAGGTATCGGTACTCTCATAGCGGGGGTAATCGGTATAAGTAATATTATGGTATTTGTGGTCAAGGAACGTACCAAAGAACTGGGAATACGTAAAGCGCTGGGGGCTACACCGGCCTCGGTGATAGGGTTGGTATTGCAGGAATCCATTTTCATTACCACCATAGCAGGATACATCGGGCTTGTACTGGGTATGGGAATTCTGAGCCTTATGGGCAACAATTTCAAGGAAGACTATTTTATAACCAATCCGGAGGTGGGACTGAATGTTGTTATTACCGCCACCTTTATCCTAATATTTTTTGGGGTAATAGCAGGATATATCCCGGCAAAAAGAGCAGCACGGGTAAAACCTATCGTCGCCCTGAGGGACGAATAGATATGCAGCCCGGATTTACCGGCACAATTAAAGTAACTCATAAAAAAACCAAAGCTGTATGCGGTTTATTTTTGATAGGGACACATGGCAGGAAATTTTCGGATCTATCCGGAAAAACAAGGTGCGTACGATAATAACGATTATCGGTGTGCTTTGGGGGATATTCGTTTATATAGTGTTGTCCGGAGCAACCAAAGGACTGGATAACGGGTTCGAAAGGGAATTTCAGGGAATAGCCAATAACAGTATGTTTGTCTGGACCCAGCGTACCAGTATGCCCTATGCCGGGTTTAAAATAGGAAGGTCGGTACAGCTGAAGCTCAGTGATGTGGAAGAACTCCGGAACAAATTACCGGATATACAGTTCATTGCCCCCAGAAACGTAATGGGTGTTTTCGGAGGGGCCCCACCACAGGTTACCAGGGGAATGAAGATGGGGACATATGCCGTATTCGGCGACTACCCTGTTATAGATAAAATATCCAAAAAGAAAATATACGAAGGCGGTCGTTTTCTGAACGAAACGGATATGGAAAAAGAAAGAAGGGTATGTGTCATAGGAGAAAGGGTCAGGAATGATCTTTTTGATAAGGATGAAGACCCCGTAGGTAATTATGTCAAACTCAATAATGTATATTTTCAGGTTGTCGGGGTCTATAAGAAATCGGAAAATGTTGATTTTGAAGGAGATAACTCCCTGATGCTTCCTTATACTACTTATCGAAAAATATTCAATACCGGCGAAAATGTAGGCTGGTTTGCCCTTGCTGCTTATGACGAAGCAGATATTGTTGCCCTGGAAAAGGATGTAAAACGGTTGCTTAAAAGAAGGCATAAAGTTCACCCGGAAGATGAAAGGGCATTCGGTTCTTTTAACCTGGGAGAGGCCTTCGCAAAACTGTTCGGCTTTGCAAAAGGACTGAACTTTTTATCCCTTTTTGTAGGGTTTGCTACCATAATAGCCGGCGTGATAGCTATAGGTAACATATTGCTTATATCAGTCAAAGAACGCACCCGTGAACTTGGCGTACGCAGGGCGCTTGGCGCGACTCCGGCCGAGGTAAGGGGGCAGATACTCCTGGAATCGGTATTCCTTACCCTGGTGGCAGGGATACTCGGTATTATTATGGGGGCTTTTGTACTGGCTATAATCAATATGATGACGCAGGGCAGCAGCGGGTTCCCTTATACCAACCCTACTGTGCCCATACCCTATATTTTTACAGCCCTGTTCATTATGGTGGTCCTGGGTACACTCATAGGATTGATACCGGCACAAAGGGCGGTAAGCATAAAACCTATCGATGCCTTGAGAGAAGAATAGGCCCCGCTTATTCCTGTAAAGACGTACAGCGGTACGTCTCCATATAAAGGACAAAAGCGATATAAAAAATTAGTAAGAATCATAACATCTCAAAAGAGAAAAACAATTAAATAACCAATAGTAAGCATAGATGAAAATTTTAAAGTACATAGGAATAGGTGTTCTGATCTTAGGAGCATTGTTTGCGGCGGCATACTTTATAAAGTCTAACAGCAAATCGCCTATAACGTTTGAAACCGAAACACCTTTTAAAACCAGTATAGAAGAGAAATCGGTGGCTACCGGTAAGGTGATACCACAGGATGAAGTTGCTATAAAACCGCAGATATCCGGTATTATCGGGGAGATATTGGTGGAAGAAGGCGATGAACTGCAGGCCGGGGACCTTATCGCAAAGATCAAGGTAGTGCCCAATGAGCAAACGCTGAACACGGCAAGAGGAAGAGTGAGTAATGCCAGGATAGCCCTCAATAATGCCAAGATAGAATATGACAGGAATAAGACTATTTTTGAAAAAGGGGTTATCTCATCTCAGGAGTTTAACAATATAGCGCTCACCTATGATCAGGCAAAACAAGAGCTGGCCAATGCCGAAAGCGATCTTCAGATCATAAAGCTCGGTTCTGCAGGAGGATCAACCAGTGCCAATACGAATGTAAAAGCCACTATTGCAGGTACCGTGCTCGAAATTCCCGTGAAAATAGGGGACCAGGTGATTGAAAGTAACAATTTTAATGATGGTACGACAATCGCTAATATAGCAGATCTTTCCAAAATGATTTTTGAAGGTTTGGTGGATGAAGCTGAAGTTGGAAAGTTAAAGGTGGGTTCACCGCTTAAAATAAGCTTTGGGGCAATACAGGACAAAGAATTTGAAGGCAAACTGAAGTTTGTGGCGCCGAAATGGAACGAGGAAGAAGAAACGACTTCCGGGGTAGTACAGTTCAAAATCGAGGCCGATGTATTTATGAAAGACGGATATTTTATCAGGGCCGGATACAGTGCCAACGCATCCCTTGTACTGGATAAGAAAGATGACGTCCTGGCCATAAAAGAAGCCTTGTTGCAATTTGACAGGGAAACGGAACAGCCTTATGTGGAAGTGGAAGTGGGTGAGCAGAAATTTGAAAGAAGGGATGTGGAAACAGGTATATCGGACGGACTTAATATAGAGGTTGTTTCCGGCCTGTCGGAAAACGATAAGATTAAAGTATGGAATAAGACCGAGCCCATAAAGAAAGAGTCGGGAAATGAAAGTGAAAATGAATAGGGAACGGTGACATCCTTTCGGAGTAAGCCGGTTTCACAGCATTAAAAGAGAAAACGAAGGAAAAGATTTCTAAAAATAATGTAAATTCGTGCCGCTTGTCATTCGGTAAAAGAAATATATCTCCGGTTTTTACATTTCGTGTCAGGTAACTATATGATCTGGCATTTCCGGAAAAGACCTGGATATAACATTTAGGCGCCGTTTGGCAGGTGCCTCGACAAAACCAAAAAACAACAATTAACCCTTATGAAAACAAGAATTGTACTGCTAACTTTTCTCTTAACCACATACTTTGCGCATTCGCAAGCTAAAAAATGGACCCTGAAAGCCTGTATAGATTATGCCCTGAAACATAACATAAGTGTCAGGCAAACAGAACTCGATGCCGAAGATGCCGGTATCGATAAGTCCGATGCGATAGGTAACTTCCTGCCTACATTAAACCTGGGAATGTCGCATTCATGGAATATCGGTTTGAACCAGAATATCACTACCGGTCTGCTGGAAAACCAGACTACGCAGTTTACCTCATTACAGGGTGCGGTACGGGTAGATCTGTTCAAGGGACTGCAAAATGTAAACACGCTACGCAGGGCAAACCTGAGTATACTTGCCAACCGTTACAAACTGGCAGATATGAAGGACGATATATCCCTCTCCGTGGCCAACGGCTACCTGCAGGTACTTTTCAGCAGGGAAAATCTGGAAGTAGCCAGGTCGCAGTATGCCGTAACTGAGCAGGACCTTAAAAAAACCAAAGAACTGGTGGAATCGGGGGTAGTGCCCAAAGGAGATCTTTTAGAAATAGAAGCCACTGCGGCCACCCAGGAACAGCAAATAGTAAATGCCGAAAACGAATTGCGATTGTCTAAAATTTCTCTGGCCCAGTTACTGCTGATCGATGATTATGAAAATTTTGATGTAGCCGATGAAGATTTTATGTTACCCGAATCGGATATACTCGACAATTCCCCCAGGAGCATTTATGATAAAGCCCTCACATTTCGCAATGATATTAAATTTTCCAAAACCAATGTAGAACTTGCTATGAAAGACCTGGATATAGCCAAAGGAGCTTTACTTCCTACATTATCCGCATTCTATGGCTACGATACCAGGATCTCTTACCAGGACAGGGCGATTTCCACGGGCGAATTTGAAGCGGTGGGTACACAATTCTTTGTTCCGTCCACCGAAGAACAGATATTTGGTCTGCAGCCCGTTACCCAGATCCGGGGACCATTACCCTTTTTCGAACAATGGACACAGAACGACGGACATTCCTATGGTCTTCAACTTAATATTCCCATTCTCAACGGGTTTTCTGCCAAGAATAGCGTTAAGAGGAGCGAAGTCAATGTAGAGCGGACCAAAAATCAACTGGAACAGGATAAACTCGACCTGGACAATGCCGTACATCAAGCGTGGAATGATACGCGTGCTGCATATAAAAGTTATGAAGCTGCCGGAAAAGCGTTGGAAGCGAGACAGGAAGCCTATAACTATGCAAGGGAACGTTTTAATGTAGGGCTGATGAACAGCTTCGATTTTGCCCAGGCACAGGCCAGGGTTGATAATGCAGAGGCTGAATTCGTAAGGACCAAGTACGACTATATCTTTAAACTGAAAGTCCTGGAATTCTATTTCGGAATCCCTCTCGACGAACTGTAGGATTTTGGATTTACGATTGCAGACTTTAGATTTGCACGTAAATCTAAAATCATAAACCGTAAATTACAGTGGCTGTTATTTTAAATATCGAAACCTCTACGACAAACTGCTCCGTTTGCCTGGCTAGGGATGGTGAACCGTTGTTCGTAAAGGAACAGGACGATGTTAACTATTCCCATTCAGAGAACCTTCACGTTTTTATCAGGGATGTAATGGAACGGGCTTCGATATCTCTTTCGGATGTCGATGCCATTGCTGTGAGTATGGGGCCGGGGTCCTATACAGGTTTACGTATAGGGGTATCTACAGCCAAAGGTCTGTGTTATTCCCTCGATAAACCTCTGATAGCGATACCTACTTTACAGGTGTTGGCCTCCGCATATGCTATAGAGAGTGGTGTTATACTGCCCTTGCTGGATGCAAGGCGTATGGAAGTTTATTCTGCCGTGTATGATAAAGAGCACAAAGCGGTCCGGGAAACAAGAGCGGAGATAATAACCGGGGAATCTTTCGGGGAATGGCTGGAAAAAGGTAAGGTTTACTTTACCGGAAACGGCGCGGAAAAATGCAAAGGGGTTATCATTCATGCCAATGCGGTATTCCCGGAAAAAACGGAAGCCCCGTCAGCTTCGGAAATGGCCTTGCTGGCAGAAAAAAAGTTCAAAACAGGCGAGTTTGAAAACGTAGCCTATTTTGAACCTTATTATTTAAAAGACTTTGTAATTACAAAAAAGAAGAAGTGATGCTTAGGCCTTTGCTTCTCCGTTGTGATTGTATATGTGAATATCTCTTTGTGGGAACGGAATACCGATACCTTCTTTATCAAATGCTTTTTTCACATTCTCCTGCATATAAAAGTGAACGTTCCAATAGTCTTCCGTTCTACACCATGGGCGTACGGTAAAATTCACGGAGCTGTCTGCCAGTTCCGAAATAAGGATATCCACCGGCTTTGCATGATCTATATAAGAACATTCGTCCGCCACTCTTTGAATAACTTCACGAGCTTTATCAATATCATCGGGATAACCGATACCAAACGTCATGGGAACTTTCCGTACCGGATTGGCCGTAAGGTTCTCAAGAGGACTGCTGGTAATGGTACCGTTGGGTATGATAATGATCCTGTTGTCCAGGGTTGTGAGTATGGTAGTGAAGATCTGTATCTCCTTTACGGTCCCGGAATATCCCTGGGTAACGATAAAGTCGCCTACCCGGAAAGGTTTGAAGAAAAGGATAAGAATACCTGCGGCCATATGGCTCAGGTTACCTTGTAAAGCCATACCAATGGCAAAAGCCAGTGCCCCGAAGATAGCCACGAACGAAGTGACCTCAAGACCGAACATACTTGCCGCACTTAGTAACACCAGTACTTTGACAAGGATAAGTACCATAGAAGTAAGAAAAGGCGTTAAGGACGGGTCGGCATTTCTTTTTTCCAGTTGTTTGCGGACGTAGTTAGCAAGCACTCCGGCGAGCCAGAAACCGATAATCAGTGTTACGACGGCGCCAAGTACCTTTGGTGCATAAGCGATGACCATAGTGAGTCCTTCGTTAAAGTATTTTTCCATAGTATAATGTATTTAAGGGTTTTGTTTCCATTTGTTATATTGGGGATTTGTATTATTCCGGAAAACGCTGTTTTTCCGTGTTTTAAGAGTTGTTTTGCAATTGGGGTAAGACATCACTAACCTTGTCGACGGGGAGTTTACAGGAAAAATCTACACAAACATAAATAAGAGTTTTGTTATCTACAAATCTGTTTTGTAGTAAGGGCAGCTCGGAATCTCCTTTAGCTCCCGTAACCAGTTTGTTAGGGAAATAGTGACGGTTTAATTCCCCGGCCTTTTTTACGGCATCTTCTCCGGATATGGCCACTTCATAGAAATTTGAGCTATGACATAACACCAATTTTAACCAGTTGGCATGAAATGAAGGGTGCTCTTCTAAACTTGCTACCATATTGCGAAGCATTTGTTCCGTTGTTTTGGCATAGTGTTTTTCGTCAAAATGACGTGACAATATAAACAGATTTCCCGCCATAATGGAATTGGAAGCGGGGATGACGTTGTCCGATTTCTCGATGCTCTTGGTGATAAGCGGAACGTCTTTGTCCGAAGTAAAGAAAAACATACCGCTCTGTTCGTCATAAAAGTGACTGAACACATAGTCTGTTAACTTTTTCGCGGTTCTGAGCCAGTATTGATCAAGCGTGGCTTCATGTAATGCCAGCAGGGCTTCTATGAGGGTTGCATAATCTTCGAGGTAGGCATTGATACTGCTTCTTCCGTTTTTGTAATTACGATTTAACCCTCCGTCCGTTCGCAATTGTTTACTGGTGAGAAAACGGGCATTGGTGAGTGCCGCTTCCAGAAACGAAGGCTCTCCGAATATTTTATAGGCATCTATATAACCTTTCAGCATTATGGCGTTCCATGAAGTCAATACCTTGTCGTCCAATTGCGGCCGGGGCCTTCGGGCTCTCGTTTTCAAAAGTAAGGACTTCCAGGAAGTGATTTTTTCGGCCAGTTCGGTTTCCGTCAATCCGTGCTTTTCGGCAATTTCACGGCTTTCTTTAGTACGGATAAGAACATGATTTCCCTTTTCCCACAAACCATGACTGTTGATGTTGTAATACTCCCTGAACAATGGAAAATCTGTGAGCAGGAGCTTTTGCAGTTCCGGTTTTGTCCAGGTGTAAAAAGCGCCTTCTTCAATTTCCCCGTTTTCATTAGCGCTGTCCGCATCGAGAGAAGAGTAGAACGTACCTTCTTCATCGGTCAGTTCCCGGCGGATAAAATCAAGGGTTTCATAGACAATATTTTTGTAAAGTTCTTTTCCGGTGACAGCATAGGCATTGGCATATACGCTCGTTAGCAGCCCGTTGTCGTACAGCATTTTTTCGAAGTGGGGGATGTGCCATTCGGCGTCTACGGAATAGCGGGAAAAACCACCGCCTATCTGGTCGTAAACCCCGCCGTAAGCCATTTTGGTAAGAGTGAGGTCGAGGTGGTCTTCAATCTCTTTATCCGGATTTTCAAAAATATAATGTTGCAAAAAGGACAGGTTTACGGGCATCATAAATTTAGGAGCACGGTCAGGCCCGCCGTTGACCTTATCAAAATTGTTTTTCCATCGGTTTACAGCATTCCGAACCTGTGAGGAAGTAAAGGGTATTTGATCTGTTCGGGGAATTACGGTTTCAAGGCTTTGGAGTCCTTCTTCCATATTATTCGCATATTCCCGGAGTTTTTCAGGTTGTTGTTCAAAGAGTTTCCTGATTTGCTGCAGTGCGGTGGTCCAGCGATCTTTCGGAAAATAAGTACCACCCCATACCGGTCTGCCGTCGGGGAGCGTTACCACATTAAGAGGCCACCCGCCCTGCCCGGTCATCAGTTGTACAGCATTCATATATACCTGATCCACATCAGGTCTTTCTTCCCGGTCCACTTTTATATTGATGTAGCCCCGGTTCATTACTTCCGCTACTTCGGGATCCTCGAAACTCTCCTTTTCCATGACATGGCACCAGTGGCATGCGGCGTAACCTATACTGATGACCAGTAACTTGTTTTCCCGGACCGCTTTTTCAAGAATCTCCGGTTTCCACGGTTTCCAGTTTACGGGATTGTGTGCGTGTTGTAATAAATAAGGGCTGGTTTCCCGGATAAGATCATTGGTATATTCGTGTGGCATTTTTTCTTTATTTTGAACTGAGGTAAAAGCAGTATACAGGTATAAATTCTCCTGTACTATGAAACTTTACCATTCAAAAATATAACAAAAAAGCGTCTCAAAGATATTGAAACGCCCATAACAACTCAAACACTTGTGATTAAGTTCATATTTGATGTGCAGTAAGGGGAAAAGCGGTATACGGGGCCTTTAGTCTACTTCAAAAGTAATTTTTACATTGACCCGGTAGTCTGTTATCTTATCACCACTCACCATGGCACTTTGATCTTGTACATATACGGATTTAATATTCTTCAGGGTCTTGGATGCTTGTTTTACTGCTTTTTGTGTCGCGTCTTCCCAACTTTCCGGAGAATTTGCCAGTAATTCGATTACTTTTAAAATTGCCATAATTTCGATTTTTTATAAATGCTTAATAGTCATAAATATACGGAATTGTATTACATTATTAAAATAAATTTGCTTAAATTGTAGATTAAGAAACCGTTATAAACATCCGCGTAATATTTTGGTAACATTAAATTAACCTTATTTTAATTAAGTTGGCAGACTTTTGCGTCTGTAAAGAATACGTATGGAACAGGTGTATATGGTAATGCTGATAGCCCTTGCGCTGTTGGCAATAACAGATTTGGTTGTCGGGGTCAGTAATGATGCGGTTAATTTTTTAAATTCGGCTATAGGCTCCAAGGCGGTTCCGCTTCGAACCATTATGATTGTTGCCAGTGCGGGGATAGCCTGTGGGGCATTGTTTTCGAGCGGTATGATGGAAATTGCCCGTAGTGGTATCTTTATCCCCGGAATGTTTACGTTTAACGAGGTCATGATTATTTTCATGGCGGTGATGATAGCAGACATCCTCTTATTGGATGTGTTTAATTCCATCGGTCTGCCTACCTCTACTACGGTATCTATTGTATTTGAACTTCTCGGTGCCGCGGTGTGCCTGGCTATCTATAAGATTATCATGCAGGGCGATGATATGGCCACATTGACCTCGTATATCAATACGGCCAAGGCCACACAGATTGTCGTTAGTATCCTGTTGTCCGTAGCTTTGTCTTTTACCGTTGGAGCCTTTGTACAGTACATCTCCAGGTTGGTTTTTACCTTTCAGTTTGAAAAAAAGGTGAAATATATAGGTGCTATTTTCGGTGGATTGGCTATTACAGCCATTACGTTTTTTATGCTGGTCAAAGGTTTGAAAGGCGTGTCTTTTATTCCTGAAGAAGTAACTTCCTGGATAAAGGATCACCAGTTAATCATTATAGGGGGCAGCCTGATTTTCTGGACGGTACTTTCCCAGGTATTGATGACTGCGCTGAAGGTAAATATACTCCGGATGATTATTATCATTGGTACATTTGCCCTGGCCATGGCTTTTGCGGGGAACGACCTGGTAAACTTTATCGGTGTGCCGATCGCCGCATATCAATCTTATGGTTTTTATGCCAATTCAGGTGTGCCTGCAGATACTTACCTGATGGGAGAACTGGCGAGCGGAGAGATCGTGGCGCCGTTCTACTTCCTGTTGTTTGCAGGGATAGTGATGGTAATTACCTTATGGACATCCAAAAAGGCCCGTGACGTAATCGCTACCGGGGTAGATCTTTCCAGACAAGGGGACGGTGCGGAGAAATTTTCTCCCAACGCGCTCTCTCGTTTTATCGTTAGGACTTCTGTATATGCCGGTATAGGGATTAATTATTTTCTGCCTAAATCCGTTCAGTTAAGGATAGATAAGCAGTTTGAGCAACCGGAAGTACGGCGTAAGAAAAAAGATGCCCCAGCCTTTGACATGGTCAGGGCCTCTGTAAACCTGATGGTGGCGAGTATACTTATTTCTATAGGAACGTCTCTTAAATTACCGCTTTCCACGACTTATGTTACTTTTATGGTGGCCATGGGTACTTCTTTTGCTGATCGTGCGTGGGACAGGGAAAGTGCCGTGTATCGCGTAGCAGGAGTGTTTAATGTTATCGGGGGATGGTTCCTCACGGCGATAGTGGCTTTTATTGCGGCAGCTATAATCGCCTATTTATTGAGTATAGGAGGGATCGTAGCCTTTGTTGGATTACTTATCACGGCGGCTCTTCTCTTGTATCGCAGTTCCAGGATACATGCGAAAAGGGCCCGGGAGGAAGAAGAAAAACGAAAGCTCCGTACCGAAGATATTATAACCATACACGAAATTGTGAACGATAGTTCGCATCATATATCCAAAGTTATAGGAAAAACCAATAAGCTCTACAGTGAAGTGGTGGACAATCTTGGGTTACAGGAATTGAAAAAGCTTAAAAAGAACAAAAAAACTCTTAAAAAACTGGAAGATGAGGTAGATGAACTCAAGGGAGAGTTGTTCTATTTTATCAAATCCCTGGATGAATCGTCTATTGAAGCCAGTAAGTTCTATATCCTGATGCTGGATAACTTGCAGGATATGGTACAGTCGATCGGTTATATTGTAAAAAACAGCCATTCCCACGTTAACAATAATCACAAGAACCTCAAATTTAACCAGATCAGGGACCTGAAAAGTATAGATAACGACCTTCAGGTACTGTTCGATAAGATCAAGTCTACGTTCGACAAGGAATCTTTTGGGGATATAGATAATATACTGGAAGAAAAGCAGGAGTTGTTTGATCGGGTGTCCAACCTGATCCAGAAGCAAATAGACCGTATACGTACTACGGAAACCAGTCCAAAGAACACGAAACTTTATTTCGGTCTGTTGCTGGAAACCAAAGATCTGATAACAGCCAGTATGAACCTGCTGGAGCTTTTCCGGGACTTTTACCAGGAATATAAGGAAGTGAAAGAAAAAGCATTCCCCGTTTTATAAACAGGAAGGCTACCTACCCAAAAAACAAATCCCGGATTTCAGGACCTTTTCAGGAAATGAAATCCGGGATTTTTTATGAAAACAGGGTAGACTAAACTATCCGTTGATGGCAACTACTTCATTGACTTTACCGTGCATCATTTCTTTCAGCATGGTTTCGATGCCGTTTTTAAGGGTGAATGTGGAAGACGGACATCCGCTGCATGCTCCCTGTAATATCAGCTTGACAATTTTATTGTTCTCGTCATAAGACTCAAAAAGAATATTACCTCCGTCACTGGCCACTGCCGGTTTTACGTATTCCTCGATAATATCTATGATCTGTTTGGAAGTTTCGTCCAGATTTTCAGTATGTTGTGTGTTGGTAACGGTATTTTTATTGGTCTTTTGTTCTTTAATACCTTCCGATACCGTTGGTTTGCCTTCTTCAAGGTAAATGCGGATATATTCCCGGAGCTCCATAATAATGTCGTTCCACTCCGCGATATCGTATTTGGTGACGGAGATGTAATTTTCATCCATAAATACCTCTTTTACGAAAGGAAAATGAAATAGGGCCTGTGCCAGGGGAGCGTCTTTTGCTTCGTCGATATTCTTGAACTCAAAAGTGGAGATTACCAATTTTTTATTGGCAACAAATTTCATGACAGAAGGGTTGGGAGTACTTTCGGCATAAACAGTATAAGGGAGCTTTTTACCGCCTTCATCTGTCTTAATTGCGGGTTGTCCGCTGTTCAGGTAACGCTCTATCTGTTCCGCAACCTCATGTTGTACTTCTTCCCATTCTACAATGTTATACCGCTCTATAGCTACGAAATTCCCGGAAATAAAAACGGTTTTTACAAACGGCAGATAAAACAACTGTTGGGCTAACGGGGAATTCTTGGCCTCATCTATATTCTTGTATTCGTAACTTTTACGTTCTGTAAGGAACCTGTCCGCTTCAAATTTTATGATAGCCGGGTTATTGGTGGGCGTTACTTTTATAGTGGTCTTTTCCATGATGCTCAAATTTTATGCAAAGTTACATATAAGATATGAGAAATATATGTTAAAGTGATTTGATAAAAGATTCCGGAGGACAGGAGCTTTAATGTCTGGTTATTTGGTATGTAGACTTGTGTGAAATATGCTTATTTATCCCATATGAGGTTCCTTCGTACAGGTGATATGGAACATTTCCATATAAGTGATATAAAACCTAATTAAAGGAAGGGTGAAGGTATCCAAAAGGATAGTTAAATCTCTTTTACCCGGTAAGGCATTTGGCAATCCTTACTTGGGGTTCCGGCACTCCCGGATTTCCCCGACTTTATTTCGTAATTTTGAGTTTTAAAACTATAAAAATGATCCTGAAAAAAGTCAATGGAAAAGAGCCTAGTATAGGGAAAGACTGTTTTATTGCGGACAATGCGGTGATTGCGGGAGATGTCCGGATGGGCGATCAGTGCAGTGTCTGGTTTAATGCGGTTATACGGGGCGACGTGCATTACATAAAAATGGGGAATAAGGTAAATGTACAGGACGGGGCGGTAATCCACGCCACATACCAGAAATCGCCAACCAATATAGGTAATAATGTGTCCATAGGGCATAATGCCATTGTACATGGATGTACGATACACGACAATGTACTCATAGGTATGGGGAGTATTGTTATGGACGACTGCGTGGTGGAAAGTAACAGCATTATTGCGGCCGGTGCGGTAGTTACACAAAATACCAGGGTGAAGGCCGGTAGTATTTATGCGGGGGTCCCCGCGAAGAAAGTAAAGGACATCAGCGAAGAGCTCATTTCAGGTGAAATAGACCGTATTGCCAATAATTATGTAAAGTATTCCGGTTGGTTTAAGGAGGAAGATCAAAAACTGTAATCGTGTAGGAGGGCCCGGTTTGTCCGTATAGATGCTTCCGTATCATTTTTACAATATCCGGTATATGCGGAAGCTGCCAATAAACATTTTACTATTTTTGCCCCAAACAAATACGATTTTTTTATGAACGCATACATATTCCCCGGTCAGGGGGCGCAATTTTCAGGAATGGGAGCCGACCTTTATGAGAAGTCAGAAACGGCCCGGCAACTTTTTGAAAGGGCCAATGAAATTCTCGACTTTTCCATTACCGATGTCATGTTTAAAGGATCGGATGAGGATCTGAAACAGACTAGCGTTACCCAGCCCGCGGTTTTCCTACACTCGGTTATCCTTAGCAAAACCCTGGGAGGATCTTTTAAACCCGATATGGTGGCAGGGCATTCGCTTGGCGAATTGTCCGCGTTGGTGGCAAACGGTACCCTGGATTTTGAGGACGGGCTAAAACTCGTATTTCAAAGAGCCATGGCCATGCAGAAAGCCTGTGAATTACAACCAAGTACCATGGCTGCTGTACTCGGACTGGAAGATGCAGTGGTAGAAAAGATATGTGAAGAGACCGAAGGGGTAGTAGTTGCTGCAAATTATAACTGTCCCGGACAATTGGTGATCTCCGGGGAAGTAGAAGCAGTTAACAAAGCCTGTGAAGCCCTCAAAGAAGCCGGCGCAAGAAGAGCTTTGGTGTTACCGGTCGGAGGAGCTTTCCATTCTCCCTTGATGGAACCCGCCCGGGAAGAACTTGCTGCTGCAATAGAACAGACGAAATTTCATAAACCGGGATGTCCCATTTATCAAAATGTGACCACTACGGCAGTAACGGATGCCGAAGAGATAAAAAAGAACCTCATGGCCCAGCTTACCGCTCCGGTAAAATGGACACAGAGTATACAAAATATGATAGCCGGTGGTGCTACGTTGTTTACGGAAGTCGGGCCCGGAAAAGTACTTCAGGGGCTGGTCAAAAAAATAGACAGGAACGCAGAAGTTACCTCGGCATAATAGTTGTAAATCCGAATAAGGAAAAATACCCGGTCACCCCGGACAGAACCGGAATCTCCTTCAGTGAGTTTATTCCCGGTTCTGTCCGGGGTGATGATTTCAATACTTTTTCCAATCGTTTCGGATACTGTTATTTTGAAAGGTTTTTCCTTTTTGAGGCTGGTGTATATGATTTGTTTACAGGAGATTTTACAGAATATTTTTTATTAATTGCCTATTGCATAATAAGAGCGTCTTTAATATCTTGCATCTGTGTATTTATTTTTTTGACTCGGTATTTTTTTGTTAAACCTTATCTTTTAAATTTTAGGTATTATGTCATTTAAAGCTATTTTAAGCGTTGGCGGTAAGAAGGTAAATATCTTAAGCGTCAATTATGACCTGGCCCAGGAAGTGGATGCAACAGGTCGCCCTTCATCGGTGACACGTGGCGGAAGGATCAACCTTATCGTAGAGTCTACCGGGGAGTCTTTCTTCTTTGAGTGGATGACCAACAACTTTGAGCGTAAAAACGGGACGATTACGTACATCAAACGCGACACGGAAGCCAAACTGAAAGAGGTTAATTTTGTCGAAGGATACCTGGTGAAATACAGGGAGAACTTTGATGCTGTAGGGTATAACCCGTTAACGGAAACTTTTACTATTTCCTGCCGTGAACTTTCCTGTGGCGGTGGAGCACACATCAATGAATGGGTGTAATTATACAGGTTCGTATCGTATGAAAATAATATATAGGAGTGCTTTTTTTGCACTCCTTTTTTGTATACGGGTAAAGGTGAAATAAGCTATATATCAGAGATCCGTAAGGTTAATTGTGAGACTCCTGGTGATTTTGATTTTCAGACGCTTTTCTGTACTACCTCAAACACTTTGCTACCATCGCATTTCAGGGTTTTAGAAGGGAATTTCAGTAACAGGGCATAGTCGTGTGTCGCCATGAGGATGGTCCGGCCGTTGCGGTTTATTTCCTGCAATACCTTCATGACTTCCACGCTGGTTTGCGGGTCCAGGTTTCCGGTGGGTTCGTCGGCAAGTATCAGTTCAGGATCATTAAGTAGTGCCCTGGCTATAGCCACGCGCTGTTGCTCTCCGCCCGACAGCTGATGTGGAAATTTGAAGCCCTTGGTCTTCATGCCCACACGGCCCAGTACTTCTTCTATTTTGGCCGCCATTTCTTCTTTGTCCTTCCACCCGGTGGCTTTCAATACAAAGAGAAGGTTGTCATTTACCGTACGGTCCGGCAACAGGTTAAAATCCTGGAATACAATACCCAGTTTGCGTCGCAGAAACGGGATGTCCTTTTCTTTGAGGGCCCTCAGGTCAAAATCCGTAACCATACCGGAACCCTGGGTAAGCGGCAGGTCTCCGTAGAGTGTTTTCATAAAGCTGCTCTTACCGCTTCCGGTCTTTCCGATCAGGTAAACGAACTCTCCCTTGTTAACGGCCAGGTTTATTTCACTGAGCACAAGATTTTCTCTCTGATAGATGGCAACATCTCTTAGTTCTACGATGGTATTCGACATACTTTGGATTTTACGGAGGTAAAAATAATAAAAGTTAAGCGTCGGGGTCCGTGATGTATCGTTAAATTCATGGGACAGGTACCAAAAGTAAAAAAATCCTTGTGTTTACCATCTTGTATTTTGAGCTTTAATACGCGTACAAATTACGTTTCCGTGATTCCGTAAAAGCAGAATTGTAAAGGAAATCATAATTTGTAATGGTTAATCTCATTGTGGATAATTATACATGAAAAGCTGCGTTATAGGTTGTATATTCGGTTATCTTTGAGTGACGAAAAAAAATCATTTATGCATTACAGAAAGGTTATCCCGCTTTTTGCGAGTTGTTGTTTTATGATGACGGCAATGGCGCAAATGTCTGAAGTATATACCTATAACGATAAGGATTATGAAAAGGCATTGGAGTTGTATAACAACAAACAGTACCGCGCTGCCCAGCTCGTATTTGAGAAAGTAAAAATACAGACAAAGGACGAGGAAGTAGAAGCGAACAGTGCTTACTATGTTGCCGGAAGCGCTATCCGCCTGGAACAACTGGGAGCGGACAAACTGATGGAAAATTTTGTAAGGGATTATCCGACCTCCACCAAACGAAACACAGCCTATATTGATGCCGGCGATTATTATTTTTCCAACGGAAAATACCCGCAGGCACTTAAATGGTACAGCAAGGCCGAAGACCAGGGAATGGGTGCCAAAGAGCGCGATGCCTTTAATTTTAAAAAAGGATATGCCCTGTTTACGGTAAGGCGCTATGGCGATGCCAAAACCTATCTGAACCGTGTGGCGACTTCAGAAGAGTACGGGCCGAGAGCCAAGTATTACCTGGGATATATGGCATATGAAGGAGATGATTATAATGAAGCCAATCAGTACTTCGAGCAGGTTTCGGGAGAGAAAGAACTCAGTAAAAACCTGTCCTACTACCAGGCCGATATGAATTTTAAAGCCGGGAAGTTCGAGGAAGCCATACGACTGGCCAAGGAGCAATTGCCCAAATCGGGTCCGAATGAAGTATCCGAACTTAACAAGATCATAGGCGAAAGCTATTTCAATCTCAAGCAATATGAAGCTGCAGTCCCTTATTTGAAGGCGTATAAGGGCAAACAGGGTAGGTGGAACAATACGGATTTCTACCAGCTTGGTTATGCGTACTACAAACAGGAAGATTATGAAAACGCCATAAACCAGTTCAATAAAATTGTGGGTGGAAATGATTTCGTAGCTCAGAATGCTTATTATCACCTCGCCGAATGCTACCTGAAAACTGATAAGAAGCAACAGGCCCTTAACGCGTTCCGAAATGCCTCTCAGATGGATTTTGACAAAAGGATCCAGGAAGATGCGCTTCTTAACTACGCCAGGCTGAGTTATGATATAGGTAACCCTTACCAAAGTGTACCGGAAGTATTACTGTCTTTTATAGAAAAATATCCCGATTCCGGATACAAACAGGAGATCGAAGGCTTGCTGGTGGATTCGTATGTCACCTCAAAAGACTACGATGCCGCTTTACAGGTACTGCAAAAAAACAATTCGTACAGTAATAAGGAAACATATCAGAAAGTGGCTTTTTACCGAGGTGTGGAATTGTTCCGCGATGGGAAATATGAAGAGGCCGGAGAGTATTTCGACAAGTCCGCCAAAGAACCGCAGGACCGGAACTACCTGGCCAGGGCAATTTACTGGCGGGGGGAGACCGCGTATTTATCCCATAAATATGATCAGGCGATAGTGGATTTTAAAGATTTTATCAATAGTCCTGCAGCATCCGTAACTCCCGAATACGACCGGGTGAACTACCAGTTAGGCTACACTTATTTTAAGCAGAAAAATTACGATCAGGCCATCACCTATATGGAAAGATACCTGGAAGATAACACGGGGCAGGACCGCGAAAGGGTCAACGATGCCTGGCTGCGTTTGGGCGATAGCTATTTTGTAACCGGAAAATACTGGCCCGCTATGGAAGCCTACAATAAAGCAATAGCCATGAAAGAAGCACATGCCGATTACGCACATTTCCAAAAGGCGATAAGCTATGGCTTTGTAGACCGTACACCGACAAAGATCGAAGAACTGGATAAGTTCATAAAAAATTATCCCGATTCAGATCTGAGGGACGATGCCATGTACGAGCTGGGCAATACGTATGTTTCGCAAAACCAGGTCTCTTCCGGCGTGGAAATATATAACCGCCTGGTAAAAGAATATTCGTTAAGTCCGTATGTGCCGAAAAGTATGCTCCGTGAGGGACTCGTCTATTACAATGCCGAAGAAAACGACAAGGCCCTGGAGAAATTCCGTAGTGTTGTTAATTATTATCCCAACACACCCGAAGCACTACAGGCCGTATCTACAGCAAAGCTTATTTATGTGGATATGGGGAGGGTAGACGAATATGCCAGTTGGGTAAAAGGACTCGATTTTGTAGAAGTAACCGATGCCGAACTGGACAATGCCACTTTTGAATCTGCGGAAAAACAATATGTACAAAACAATACAGCAGAGGCCATTAAAGGATTTGAGGCTTATCTGACTAAATTTCCAAAAGGATTACACGCCCTGGAGGCAAATTTCTATACTGCACAATCTTACTTCCTGAAAGGGGAAAAATCCAGAGCGATACCTTATTACGAAAAGGTAACGGAGCAGGGGAGGAATGAATTTACGGAACAGAGCCTGACCCGTCTCGGGCAGATTTTCCTCGATGAAGATAATTATAAAAAGGCCGTCCCGGTGTTGAAACAGTTGGAAGAAGTTTCCGGATCGTCGCAAAATCTGACTTTTGCCAGATCCAACCTGATGAAAGCCAATTACGAGCTAAAAAATTATCCCGAAGCTATCCGTTATGCGCAGGAGGTGCTCCGTAATGAAAATACGGATAACAGGATAAAAAGCGATGCCCATACCATGATAGCCCGTGCTGCTATAGAAACAGGAGACGAGGCTACGGCGAAAGAAGCTTATGCCGAGGTCGGAAAAATAGCAACCGGTTCCCTGGCCGCTGAAGCCCTTTACTATGATGCTTACTTTAAACACAAAGAGGGTGCTTATGAAGCTTCCAATAAAAGCGTACAAAAACTAGCCAGCGACTATTCCGGGTATAAGGAATTCGGAGCTAAGGGATTAGTGTTGATGGCGAAGAATTTTGATGCTATGGACGATGCCTTCCAGGCTACCTACATACTGGAAAGTGTTATCAATAATTTTGAAGATTACCCGGATGTAGTCCTCGAAGCCCGTAATGAATTGTCGCGTATCAAGGGAGAAGAGGCTAAGCGAAACTCTTCCGTAAATCCGAATAATAACTAAAATTCCATACCAGTATAATGTATCATATATATAGTAATACCGGGAAATCCGGGTATTGCGCCGAAAAGGTGAAAGACAATGCCCGAAAATCAAATTTGAAGAACCGGCAGCCGGAAATACAGGAACGTAAGCATTTGTGGTTACTGGCAGTTGTCTTTCTCTCCCTTTCGCCGGGTTTTGCCCAGGAGAAGGAGAATATAGGTACGGAGACGGTAGATGTGGTAAGGCCTTACAAGGCAAATATCTCCGAAGCGTTTAAAGTGCGTGAGGTTCCGGCCCTGGATGATTCCATTTTGTTAAAGAAAAAGGAAATAGATTACAGCATTTTTTCCGTTCCCGTAGCATCTACATTCGTTCCTGCCAAGGGAAAAGTTTCCGGGATAGAAAAGAAGAAACGGGATATGTTGTACAATACCTACGTTTCCCTGGGACTGGGAAACTACAGCACCGCTCTGCTCGATTTTTACACCAGCAGGGAGATCACCAAAGACCAGTCTTTTGACATCGGGCTCAACCACCACTCGGCACAAGGGCAACTGGATGAAACAGAACTGGATACCAAGTTTTTTGATACCAAACTGGAAGCAGCATACAGAAATGCAGGCCGTTTTTATCGTTGGGGGCTGAGCGGTAACTTCCGGCACCAGATCTATAACTGGTACGGCTTGCCGGAACAGGCCGGTTTTGATCAGGCAGTGATAGATGGTATAGATGAAAGACAAACCTATTATACAGCTTCGGTCGGGGGAAACCTGGAAGCTATAGACGAATCTGTATTTACCGGAGGAGAACTGACTTTAAGACGTTTCTGGGATGCCCATGATTCCGGAGAAAACAGGGCAATACTAAACCCCTCATTTCAATTTCCCGTGGGAGAAGAACTGATCACAACTCATGTTTTTGCCGATTATGTAGGAGGGGAATTCAAGCGTGGATATTTTACCGGTGAAAAATGGAAGTACAGCAACCTGCTTTTGGGAGTAAATCCCAATCTGGTAATAGATGGTGAAGACTTTAGCATAAGTCTGGGCGCATCTGTTTTTTACGGTATGGATATCGAGAATGATGATAAT
The DNA here is from genome assembly GCF_052983395.1 of Sinomicrobium halophytocola. NCBI lineage: Bacteria > Pseudomonadati > Bacteroidota > Flavobacteriia > Flavobacteriales > Flavobacteriaceae > Sinomicrobium > Sinomicrobium halophytocola. The sequence continues at coordinate 67,763 of NZ_JBRKIT010000021.1, read as the reverse complement.
GACTTTTATATCTATCCGCAGGTAAAAGCATCTTACCGTCTTGTGGAAGAATTTGTGACCCTCTACGGAGGTGTGGTGGGTGGCCTTGACCAAAATTCTTATTATGATTTTGTTCAGGAGAACTTTTTCGTATCCCCTACGTTAGGCATCACCCCTACGGACAGGCAATACGATGCTTATGTGGGGATGAAAGGAAAACTGTCTTCCAGTATAGGATATAATATAAAAGGTTCTTACCGGGCGGAAAATAACAAACCGTTGTTCCGTGCCAACCAGGTTAATGCTGGCGGGAACGAAAATCAGGGGTATGTTTACGGGAATTCTTTCGGAGTGGTATATGACGATGTAACCACATATTCCGCTTTCGGAGAGATCCATGCGGATATAGACCGCAATCTTACACTCGGTATCAACGCCGAAATATCCGGTTATGATACGGATAATGAACAGGAGGCATGGAACCTTCCCATAGTACAGGGGTCTTTCTTCGGGGATTATCAGATCGGGGAACATTGGTTTGCCGGGGCCAACATATTTTTTGTAGGTAAGCGAAAAGACCTGTATGTGCCGGAATCTTTAGTAACAGTAGAACCCGAGGTGGTGGATCTGGACAGTTACTTTGATGTTAACGCCCGTTTGGGATACCGCTTTAATGACCAGCTATCGGTCTTTGCAAAAGCCAATAACATCGCAAATAATCAATATACCAGGTGGATGAACTACCAGGTTCAGGGTTTCCAGATACTGGGAGGAGTGACGTATAAATTCGACATGTAAGCCGATACGTAATGGAATTGAAGAGGCGCTCAAAGGCGCCTCTTTTCAGTTACGTACTTCTGTTTTTGTTGGTATTGTCGTAATCTTACCTGTACTCTTTTACGATTGTGGCTGCCCGATCGTTTGAATTACCGGGGTGTACCTGCGGTATGCTTCTCCCGTCAGTACTTGGGCCAGGTGTCCGGAGATAGCGCCATTTGCGAGGCGGTCGAGCCAGAGATATTCTCCTGCTGCATTGATTTCCAGGAAGTAATATTCGTTTTGCGGAGTAACTACGATATCTATGGCTCCGTAATTGACCTGGTAAACATCCATTAACCGAAGTAGTTTTTCCCTGATATCTTCCGGCAGTTCATAAGGTTCCCACTGGCTGAGAAGCGTATTCCCTTCCCGGCGCCAGTCGACCCTGGCATTTTCCAGTTTAGCGGAATCTATGGCATAGGTAAACACGGCATTTCCCACTATGGTCACTCGTAATTCCCTGGCTTTTTCCAGTTTTTCCTGGAATTGCATGGGGCAGTACTGCAGGGTATCTATGGCTTCCAGGTCTGTTTCGGATACTACATTGGTAAACACTACATGTTCCCTGCCTTCCTTGTATATCGCAAAGGAACTCTGCATTTTAACAATGGTTCCCTGCGGATGCGACCGTACAAAATTGCGTGCTTCTTCCGGGTTGTTGGTAATACAGGTATCCGGTATGCGGAGTCCCAGGGAAGAAGCTATTTTCATCTGTTCTTCCTTGCTGTCCAGCCGGCGGTACTTACTAAACCTGTCTATCTGGAAACAGGGCATACTTTCCAGCATCCCGAAAAGGGTCCGCCGTATTTCTTTCTGTGCGCTGGTAAGGTAGGTGCCTTCCAGTATATTTTGCAATCCGGCAGCGAGGTTATGACTTCGGCGATACCACACGGCTGTTATATCGTGAAGGGACTCACGGTTTCCGTCGATATCCAGAAAAACCTGCCAGATACCGTTTTCGAAACGGCTGCTGAGACGATATTTCAACGGATATTCGTCTACATTAAAACGAATAACCTGTGCCCCCGCCTCTTTTAAAAAACCGGAAACCGTAGCAACGGAGGTATTGTCTTTGGAATGGGTGATGATCAGTATTTTCTGCATAAGTTGTGATTTGGGATTCCGTAATTTTATATTCGTGCAATTAGTTTTTCTGCTATAGTCTCCCCTATGGGATACCCGAGGTCGCGTTGCAGCATGCCCCATTCTCCCTGGGGATTCACTTCCAGAAAGATGTAACGTCCGTCTTTGTGGCGGATCATATCCAGGGCTCCGAAGAACAGACCTGTTTCCCGCATCATTGCGGTGAGGGAATGCTGTATGTCGTCCGGTAGCGTATAAGGCTCCCATACAATATTCCGGTCTGTAGCGATCCTCCAGTCCGTTTTTCCCCTTAGCGAATCCCCCGCATCAATCTTCCCGGTAAAAAAAGTGCCGTCGACATAAATGATGCGGAGTTCATATGCTTTCGGGATCATTTCCTGGAAGATCATGGGGCAGAGCGGAAGAGCATCAAGTCGCTCCAGGTCTTTTTCGGCAATGGCCGTGGTTGGAAAGAAAGGAGTGTCTCCACGCATGCTTCTGGACAGGGAACCATGCAGTTTAGCGATCATTTTTCCCTTACAATCCTCGTGAAAAAATGACGTTGCCTTTTCCGGGTCATTCGTAAACAGGCTTTTCGGTATTTCCAGTCCACTCCGGGAAGCTGTTTGCAATTGTACCAGCTTGTTTTTACTCACCTCATGATCCGTAGTCATGGGGTTCATCCAGGGGAGATGCCGGAGCGATTCGAAAAAGATATTCAGCATAGTGCCGTACTCCTGCATGTATATTTTATGGTACTCCGGGGCGAGGTCCGGGGGTGGGGAAATAACCCAGAGTTTCCGGTACCAGACTGCTTGAACATCTTTTACGAAAAAACCGTTGTCCCCAACCGACCAAAAAAGGTCTTTCCGACTGTTGTCAATGGTATACTCAAAACGTGATTGATGGGAGAAAAGATCAGTGTTCATCCGGAAAGTCTCTTTTCCGAGAGCTTCGCATTTTTTCCGGACAACATCTATGGTATAATGGTCTTCGCTATGGGTAAGAAGTAAAATCATCGGGGCTGATGTTTGCAGTTCTGAACCGGTTATTAAAAGACAATAGCCCCGAAAGGCTATTGTCGTGTCACAGAGATAAATCCCGTTGTTCTACATGATATCTCCTTCTTCGTCGTCATCCGAAGGAAACTTCTGGGTCACATCACCTCCGCCATCCTGGTCCAGGACGGGTTTGGTAATAACAGATGCAGTACCGCTTCCATCCTCTTCCATATCGGAAGGAAATTTAAGGGTAGTACCACCCTGTACACTTTCTTGTTCCTCTCCGGATACCTGATGCTCCAGGAAATTTGCGAAAAATGGCTTTTTCAGGCCTTTGTTTTCTTTTTTCATGATAGAAAAATTAATTTGGGGTTAATACTTATTTTAATATTTAAATGATGCGCAAAATAGGGAAAGGTTGCAAAAAACGCAGTATTAATATGTTAAAAATACTGTAATGCCAGTCATGTAGTGTTAAAATTAGTGTATTGTCAATTAAGATCAAAACTGTTTTTCATATAGTTCCAGGGGAAGCCCGTCCGGATCTGTGAAAAATGTAAACTTCTTACCGGTAAGGGGATCCGTACGGATACCTTCTGTTGTAATTCCGTTTTCATGCAACGTTTCCAGTTCCCTCTCCAGGTTGTCTACCTCAAAAGCAAGATGGCGCAGTCCCGTGGCTTCCGGGCGGGAAACACGGGACGGAGGATCGGGAAACGAGAAGAGTTCGATAATATAGTTGTCGTTCAGGGCAAGATCCAGTTTATAAGACTTTCTTTCTTCTCTGTAGGTTTCTTTCAGGATAGTAAAGCCCAGTACGTCGGTATAAAAAGCTTTTGACCTTTCATAATCCGAGCAAATAATAGCTATATGGTGTATCTTGTTCAGCCGGAGCATTGGGGAGGGTTTAATTTTTTCCGATCCATTTACTTACCGTAGGAGCGGTGTAACGGTCCATTTTATCCAGGAGATCGTCTATGTGTTCACTGACCAGCAGCATGTTCCGGTTTACTTCCTTTAGTAATCCGCGTGATGTCATGGTGTCCAGTAATTGTACCAGTCCGTTATAGAAACCTTCGGTATTGAGCAGGCCCACGGGTTTTCGGTGTAATTGTAATTGTGCGTTGGTCAGGGCCTCGAAGAGCTCGTCGAGGGTTCCGTATCCTCCGGGAAGAGCAATAATGCCATCGGCCATTTCTTCTATTTTTATTTTTCGTTGCGACATGGTTTCTACCAGTAAAAGTTCTGTGAGCCTTTCATGGGCGATCTCTTTATTTCGCAGAAAATCAGGTAATACACCTGTTACTTTTCCGCCTTTGCTCAGGGCGCCGTCTGCTATGGCACCCATAAGTCCTACGTGGGCTCCACCGTAAACGAGTTCGATATTCCGTTGTGCCAGAGTTTTTCCCAATAAAAAGGCCTGTTCTTTATAAACCGGGTCATTTCCGTTGTTGGAACCGCAGTAAACCGTAATTCTTTTCATTTTTCCGTAGAATATAAGAGTTAATAGTGTTTTTATTATTGCTTGTGTGAGATTGGGAAACTTTTAAAAGGTTATTTTCATCAGCCAGTCCGTTTGTTTGTCCTTTCCTATGACAAACGGGTGTTCGCCGAATTTTACAAAACCGTTTTTCTCGTAAAATGCGATAGCCCTGGTATTTTTATCCCATACCCCCAGCCACATATGAGAGACATTTTGTTCCCTGCTGACTTCTATGGCTTTCCGGATAAGGTCGTTTCCCAGTTTTTTGCCCTGGGAAGACCGGAGCAGGTAAATGCGTTCCAGTTCCATAGACCCGGGGTCATTTATATCGGTTTGTGCTCCTGCAAGGTTGAGTTTAAAATACCCTACCGGTTCCCCGTTATCATAGGCCAGGTAAAAATAGGAAAGGCCGCTTTGCAGTTCTTTTTGTACCTGCTTGCGGGCAAAAGCCTTGTCTATGTATGATTTAAAATCTTCCGGATCGTTTTGCGAGGCATAGGTCTCCGTAAAAGTGACTTTAGACAATTCGAGCAGAACATCCAGGTGGTCCGTAGTACATCGTTTGAATAAAAGAGACATGAGGAATTGTTTTTTATGGTTTTTAAAATACGTAATTCTTATGAAAAGAAACAAACTTTTCACGGCAATTATTTATTCCGGAAATCCGGAGATTCGGTGATGGGGATACTTCCTTTTAATTGCAGCTTTTTTATATCTTTGGTGCCGTGATGAAACCTGTGGTAAGAATTAAGCAACCGATTTACACCGAGATGGAACTTTTCGAGAAAAAGTTCTACGAAGCTATGTCTTCCAAGGTTTCCCTTCTCAATCGCATTACCTACTATATCGTAAACCGCAAAGGGAAGCAGATGCGCCCCATGTTTGTCTTTCTCGTAGCCAAAATGGTTTCAGGAGGGAAGGTCAACGAGCGAACGTACCGGGGGGCTTCCGTTATAGAACTGATTCACACGGCCACCCTTGTGCACGATGATGTGGTGGATGACAGTAACCGTCGCCGTGGTTTTTTTTCCCTCAATGCCTTGTGGAAAAACAAAATTGCCGTCCTGGTGGGAGATTATCTTCTTTCCAAAGGATTGCTCCTGTCCATAGATAACGATGATTTTGATCTGCTTAAGATTATTTCAGTGGCGGTGAGGGAGATGAGCGAAGGGGAGTTATTGCAGATTGAAAAGGCGAGACGGCTGGATATTACCGAAGAAATATATTACGAGATCATCCGGCAAAAAACCGCTACCCTGATAGCCGCTTGCTGTGCACTCGGGGCCTGTTCTGTAAAGCCCGCTTCGGAAGAAATAGAGAAAATGCGGAAGTTCGGGGAACTGATCGGCATGGCATTCCAGATCAAGGACGACCTTTTCGATTACGGGGAAGACCGCATCGGCAAACCTACCGGAATAGATATCAAAGAACAAAAAATGACCCTTCCCCTTATTTATACCCTCAATAATTGTTCGGAAAAGGATAAGCGGTGGTTGATAAACTCGGTAAAGAACCACAACAAAAATGCCGCCCGGGTAAAAGAGGTCATTGCCTTTGTAAAGCAGAACAGAGGCCTTGAATACGCGGAGCAAAAGATGAAGGAATTTCAGCAGGAGGCCTTACAATTGCTGGATACCTATCCGGAGTCCGAATACAAGAGTTCCCTGGAACTTATGGTAAACTACGTTATAGACCGGAAAAAATAAAATCCGGAACAATATAAGTACGCATTATTTCCCGGTAGGAAGAATATACTTCCCTGAAAAAAATCTAAAAAAACAACATGCCCGGGCAACCATTTAAATGCTTTTTTCGTCTATGTAAATAGAAACACCAATGAAAAAGCAACTCTTGAAGATCATACCCCTTTATAAGGATGAAGCCAAACTGGTGAAAAAAGCTTCCGAAAATAACCGGGAAGCCCAGCACGAGCTTTATAAGAAGTATGCTTCGAAGATGCTAAGTGTTTGCAGGTACTACATCAAGGACGAACAGTTTGCCGAAGATGTGATGATAACCGGTTTTTTCAAGGTTTTCTCATATATCGACACATTCCGGAAGGAAGGGAGTTTTGAAGGCTGGATGCGTCGGATCATGGTCCGCGAGTGCATATCCTTCCTGCGAAAGGAACAGTCCCTTTCTTTCCTGGAAGAAGAGGATGCCCCCGCGATTAAAGGATATGGGGCCCCGGATTACTTGGAAATGGACACGGAAGATATCCAGTTACTCATAGATGGTTTGCCGGACGGATATAAAACCGTGTTCCTGATGTATGCCGTGGAGGGATATTCTCATAAGGAAATAGCTGCAACACTGCATATATCGGAGAGCACTTCCAAATCGCAGTTATTCAAGGCACGAAAAGTACTACAGGAAAAGATTAAAGAGTTAAAAAAACAGGAGAATGGGACACGATAATACACATAAATATATAAGGCAGAAACTCGAAGAAAGGCGCATGGAACCTTCGGCAGATGCCTGGAATAAATTAGAAGAAAAACTGGAAAAAGCTTCTTCCCCCCGCCGGGCAGGGAGCAGTACACCTTACTGGATTGCCGCATCTGTTATAATGATGCTGTCCCTGGGAATTTGGATATCAAGAGAGGACAGTAATAGTGTACAACCGGATGTTCCGGTGATTACGGATGCACCTATAGAAAAAGAAAGCCCGAAAGAGGAGAAGGAAATTGGTGTGGCAGTTACGGAAGAAAAAGATGCAATACCTTTGGAAGAACCAGAACCGATTGAAAGTCCGGATAAAAAAGAAAACCACCGGTTGAATTCCCCGGAGAGAAAAGCCATTCCTTTTCCGGAAGATAAAGGGAGAGAAGACGCATTGGTATCTCACAAAGAAGAACAGGGAGCCGACTTTGAGGATAAGAAAGTAGAAGAAGTGGTTTCCAGAATTATGGAAATACACGAAAAAAGGCAGGTTACCGATGAAGAAATAGAGCTTTTGCTCACCGAAGCCCAGAGAGAAATTGATTCGCAACGTATTATTATAAAACAGACCGGTACCGTAGATGCCATGGCCCTTTTGGAAGAGGTGGAAACGGAACTGGACCAATCGTTCCGGAACAAGGTTTTTGAGGCCCTTAAGGAAGGATTTGTAAAAGTAAAAACAGCGGTTGCCAACCGTAACCAGTAGTTCATTCATCAATCAAAATCCATTTATCATGTTACGTATTATCAGCTACATCACTTATGTGATCCTGTTATCTATTGCCCAGAATTTATGCGCCCAGACGGGGCAGGAGAAAGACAGTTCGGATATCCGCACGCAAGAAAGAGTATTGCAAGCTATTGACACAGAAAAAGAAAGAGTGGTGAAACAGGAAAAAACCAGGTTGAAAAGAGAAGTGGAACTGATCCGGGAACTGGAGAGCGAAGGAGAGATTACAAAGGAAGAAGCGCAGGACAGAAAAGAGAAAGAAGCGAGAAGAACAGCCCTGAATATAGAAAATAAACTCGCTGTTCTTGAAAACAAGAGGGCATTGGTAGAACGCGGCGAAGAAAAGGGCTGGGAATACCTTCGGGCGGCTACCTTGGGCATTGGCATAGGAAATGACTATGACGGAAACGGAAGCAGGCTTATCGGGCTACAGTTTGAAAACCTCAGAAAAGAGAAAAAGTATGACCGGAGGACGTATTCTGACATTATCGTGGCTTTCGGGTTCAACAATGCGTTGATTGAGGGTGAATCCCTTAACGACAGCCCTTATAAAATAGGTGGAAGTCGCTTTTTTGAACTTGGCTGGCAGTGGAAAACACGGGTCCTGAAAAACAGCAATGCCGTTAGGATAAGTTACGGTTTGTCTTTTCAGTCCAACGGACTAAAGCCGAAAGATAACCAGTATTTTGAAAAGGAAGGCGAGATGACTACCCTGAAAACCTATCCTTACGATCTTAAAAAGTCCAAATTCCGCCAGGACAACCTTGTGGTCCCCGTTTTTTTTGAATTCGGTCCCTCCAGGCGGATAGATCACGAGGATTATTTCCGCTATTCCACCCGAAGAAAATTTAAGGTGGGTATCGGTGGATATGCCGGGGTAAACCTCACGTCCAGGCAAAAATTAAAATACACAAGGGAGGGTAGCACCAGCAGGGAAAAGATCAAAGACAATTACAACACGAACAATTTTGTATACGGACTTGCGGCATATGCAGGTATCGGAGGCTCTTCGCTGTATCTCAAATACGACCTGAATCCTGTTTTTAAGAATCCGAACGTCAAACAGAACAATATATCACTGGGGCTCCGTTTTGAATTATAGAAGGAGAAGGTGTACGTTAGCAAGGCAAATGTATCTTGAAAAATTCAAACTGTTTTTTAGTTTGAGAGTTAGGAGTTGATGGGAAATCAAAGAGAATATCTTCAAAACTCAAAAACTCCGAACTCATCAACACCCCAAATCTTTAATATTCCTTATTTTTGATTCCCGTTTCGCACGGGAATCTTTAATTTTATAAAAAAGGCTCTAAGATTGATTTCCAAGGAAACCATAGACAAAGTTTTTGAGACCGCCCGGGTAGAGGAGGTTATCGGTGATTTCGTGCAGTTAAAAAAATCGGGTTCCAACTTTAAGGGATTAAGTCCCTTTTCTGATGAACGGACGCCCAGCTTCATGGTGTCCCCGGTAAAGCAGATCTGGAAAGACTTCTCATCGGGCAAAGGAGGGAATGTTGTTGCTTTCCTGATGGAGCACGAGCATTTTACCTATCCGGAAGCCATAAAATACCTCGCAAAGAAGTACAATATAGAGATAGAGGAGACCGAACAGACCGACGAACAAAAGCAACAGGCAGATGAGCGGGAAAGTATGTACCTGGTCAGTGAATTTGCCAGGGATTATTTTGAAAATATCCTCTGGAAGACCGAGCCCGGGAAAGCCATAGGACTTACGTACTTTAAGGAGCGCGGCTTTACGGACGAGACGATAAAAAAATTCGGACTCGGATACTCTCCCGATGAATGGGAAGTGTTCACCAAAGAAGCCCTGGTAAAAGGATATCAACTGGAATTCCTTGAAAAAACGGGATTGACTATAGTCAAGGAAAATGAGGGCGGTACGGGCCGGAAGCAGTTCGACCGCTTTAAAGGGCGGGTAATGTTTCCTATTCAGTCCATGAGTGGCAGGGTGCTTGGTTTCGGAGGAAGGATACTTGCCAACGATAAGAAAGCGGCCAAGTACCTGAATTCCCCGGAAAGTACCATCTATCACAAGAGTAAGGTACTTTACGGTATATACCATGCTAAACAGTCCATAGCGAAAGAAGACAATTGTTACCTGGTGGAAGGGTATACCGATGTTATTCAGTTTCATCAGAGAGGTATAGAAAATGTGGTGGCCTCCAGCGGAACTGCACTGACACCGGAACAGATAAGACTGATCCACCGGTTAACTAACAATATAACGGTCCTTTTTGACGGGGATGCGGCCGGACTGCGGGCATCGGTCCGTGGAGTGGACCTTATCCTCGAACAGGGGATGAATGTAAAAGTCTGTGCATTTCCCGAAGGCGAAGATCCGGACAGTTTTGCCAGGGCAAATTCCCTGGAAGAAATAAAACAGTATCTCGAAGACAATGCCAAAGACTTTATCCGTTTCAAAGCTTCCATGCTTATGGAAGAGGCAAAGGACGATCCCGTACGAAAGGCAGAGACCATAAGAGATATTGTAAACAGTATTTCCCGGATACCGGATAGGATACAACGTGAGATCTACGTTCAGGAATGTTCCAGGATCATGGATATTTCGGAGGAAGTCTTATTCAATACCCTGGCGCAGATCGGACGGAAAGAAATTGCCGATGCCGACAAAAAATTGAGAAAAGAGCGGCAAAACAGGGTTTTTGAGGTGGTAAAGGACCAGAATGAGAAGCTGGAAAAAGTAGATCAGCAGTATCTCCTGGAGCGGAAGATCATTGAAGTACTGTTGCTATATGGTAGAAAAACAGAAGAATTTGAAGATTTTGTCCTTAAACAGGGAGATGAAGGAGAACTGAAACTGGAACGGGTGGTACATAACAGCCACGTTTTTGAAAAAATATTCCTGGATTTACAGGAAGATGAGGTGGAGTTGAGTAATCCTGTTTTCCGTAAGATATACCCGCAGCTTATACAGCAACTCAATGAGCAGGAAGGGTTCTCCGTGAAGAGTTTTGTACATATGATGGAAAATGAGGTGGCGGATGAAGTGACATCCATTCTTATGGAAGAAGAAAAGTATACCCTGCACCGGTGGGAGGAACAGGATATCCTCGTTAAAGATAAAACGGACAGCATTGCTCAACTGGTCAGTGAAACCGTTTTGAGCCTCCGGTGTTTTCTGATAGACAGACGGGTCACGGAACTTCAGGAGCAGACCCGGGAAAACAAAGATGGTAATTCAGAAATTTTGGAGGAGATCATGAATTACCATCAGTTAAAAAGATTGCTGGCTCAAAAGCTCAACAGGGTGCTATAATAAAAATATTTCGTAAGGGCACCGTTTTTAGTATAATTCCAAAGCTTTGGCCTGTTGCAGCATGTCTACCATGTTGTCTACGTTCAGTTTTCGCATAAGACGGGCCTTGTAAGTGCTTACCGTCTTTTCGTTGAGTCCGAGTTCTTCGGCTACATATTTGTTTCTCTTCCCCTCGGCGAGAAGTTTTAAAACTTCAACTTCTCTTGTGGAAAGTTTGCGAAAGAATTTACGGGGTTTGTTTGTACTCTCGTCAAAAGCCAGACGCTGGGCAAGTTCATTGGTGATAAACAGGCCACCGTTGGCGATCTTGGTTATGGCTTCGGAAAGAAGAGAGGTGTCTGCATCTTTGGAAAGATATCCTGAAGCACCGGCACGGAGAGTGCTCAATGCGTAAACATCTTCGGATTCGGAACTGTAAATAAGAACTTTGGCCTGAGAGTAATCCTTCTTCAATTGGCGCAAAGCTGTAATTCCGTTCACTTCCGGAATGTTCATTTCCAGAAGAATAATGTCCGGGCTAACTTTGGGTAAAACTTCGAAAAGTTCGGAAGTTGTACGCACTTTAGCCGCTACTTCGATTTCTTTATTGTCGCTGAGGGCTGCAACAATGCCATCTTGTACTACCGGATGGTTGTCGGCAATTAATACTTTAATCATGATGATCTGTTTTTATTTAGGATTAGTTAGGTTTTTCACAAACCATCGCGAATAAGTAGGAAATAGTGACTAAGCACAATTTGGGGTAAGAGGGTATAAATATAATTAAAAAAAATATCTTATGCAAAAATAAAGAAAAATATTTCGATTTTCTTTATACTTAAAGTCTTACATACGTCAGTAAATATGATGTTAAAATACAGTTAATTATTACGCATAATTTAAATATATCAAACTTTAACAGGTATACAAGTCAAAAAACAGCATCTTTTTTCGGTTGTTGAAAAATATAAAGAATAGGGGTTATAAAAAGAAAGGCAACCATATAATAGGTTGCCTTCACTGGTTTATAATTTTAATTCTTCAGGTATTTCACAAACGGGTATCGGGATCATTTTGTGTTTATTGGCCTTATTGAAGCGTTGGTAAATAGCAAACACTTCTTTTTTCCTGCCTTCAAAATCTACGGGCTTTTTACCTTCGGCATCCATTTTCATCGCCCATTCCAGTTCCGGGTACGAAGCTCCTATCTGGTCTTCGTCTGTACGGTCATCGCCCCACAAGCCATCGGTAGGAGGGGCCATAAGTATTTCTTCGATAATGCCGAGGTGTTTGGCCAGCTGATAGACTTCCGTTTTTAAGAGGTCCGCTATGGGGCTTAGGTCTACTCCGCCATCACCGTATTTGGTATAGAATCCTACACCAAAATCCTCAACTTTGTTTCCAGTACCGGCTACGAGGTAACTGCGTAATGCGGCAAAATAGTAGAGGGTAGTCATTCGGAGCCTGGCCCTGGTATTGGCCAGTGACATAAACCTTTCTTCTTCACTGTTTACAGGAGGCAGACTATCTATAAGGCTGTCAAAAACCGGGGTCAGGTTAACGGATTGCATACTTACGTTATCATGGTTTTTTTGTAGCCATTCAATGTGTTTCAATGCCCGGGTTACCTGGTTTTTCGCCTGGTGTATAGGCATTTCCAGGCATAAAAGGGGCAATCCTGTCCGGGCACACAACGTTGAGGTTACGGCAGAGTCTATGCCGCCGGAAACACCTATAACAAAACCGTTGATTTTAGCGTTCTCCGCATAACTCTTTAGCCAGTGAACAATATGATCGATTACTTTTTCGGTTTTCATTCCGTTGTAGTTTATTCTGTTTACCTTTGCCAGTTGTTAGGCCGGGTAAAATTATTAAAAAGATTGGTCGATAATAAATGGTAATTTCACACTTATGCGAAAAATTGTGATATTTTTATTAGCATTCCCGATTGTTTTATCCTGTAACCGGAAAGATCGCCTGGAAGAAGAAATAGGGCAGATTGATGTGAAGGTACAGGTAGACAGGTTTGATCTGGAATTTTCCAAAGCTACTCCCGAAACCCTCCCACAACTGAAATCCGATTATCCTTTCCTTTTTCCTCCGCAATATACGGATAGTGTGTGGATAGAAAAAATGAAAGATACCGTTCAGCAGGAACTTTCGGATGAAGTGCAAAAGAAATTCCCGGATTTTTCCGATTCCGCTGCCGGATTGCATTCTCTTTTTCAGCATATAAAATATTACTTTCCGGGATTTAAGGAACCCAGAGTGGTGACACTTGTTTCTTCGGGAGTAGATTATCGCAATAAGGTGATCTGGACAGATAGTTTGCTGTTGGTGTCTCTCGATACTTATCTGGGCAAAGATCACCGTTTTTACAAGGGAATTTCCAGCTATCTGAGTAAAAACTTTTCCGCAGAAAATATTGTCCCCGATGTGGCATCCGCCTATGCTGTACATCGGATACCTCCGGACCGGGACAGGAGCTTCCTGTCGGCAATGGTACAGGCGGGAAAAGAACTCTACCTGAAAGACCTTCTCATACCGTCGGTGCCCGATGCATTGAAAATAGGATATACCGAAAAAGAAATGATCTGGGTGAATGCCAATGAAAGGGAGATGTGGCGCTACTTTGTGGAACGTAACCTGTTGTATGCTACGGACACCAGGTTAAAGGACCGCTTTATAGAACCTGCCCCTTTTTCTAAATTTTACCTGGATCTGGATAACGAGTCACCCGGTGGGGTTGGTCGTTTTATAGGCTGGCGGATCGTACGGGCTTATATGAGAAACAATGATGTATCTTTGCAGGAATTGTTGAACGCTCCGGCGGAAGATATTTTTAAGAGATCGGGCTACAAACCTGAAAAATGAGGATATATCCCGGTTAACCGGGCATTACTGGAATACAAACAGAATTAACAAAGAAGAAAAATGGCAAAAACGCAGAAATCCAATATAAAAATCTCCGTAGAACTCGATGAAAACAGGGTGCCGGAAAAACTGCACTGGTCTGCCCAGGACGGTGGTGTTAATAATGAAGAAGCTAAGGCCATGTTCCTCTCTATATGGGATAGTAAAAACCAGGAAACATTACGTATTGACCTGTGGACAAAAGACATGCCCGTAGATGAAATGAAAGTGTTCTTTCATCAGACCCTTGTGGCTATGAGCGACACTTTTAACAAGGCTACACAAGATGAAAAAATGACCGCGACCATGCGGGATTTCTGTGAGTATTTTGCAGAAAAAATGGAATTGAAGGAGAATAAATGATCTTTTTTACCGGCTGCTGTTAACTTCCCGGTTGATACTTTCTATATATCCCAGGAGTTCTTCCTGTCCGCGGCCGTCCGAAGAAGAAGTGATAAAATGCGGGGGTGCTTCTTCCCAGGGACCTTCCAGCATTTTTGCTAAGTATACTTGGGTGTTCCTTTCTACTGCTTTTGGTTTCAGTTTGTCCGCTTTGGTAAATACAATGGAAAAGGGAATACTTTTCAGTCCCAGCCATTCCATAAATTCCAGGTCTATAGTCTGAGGTTCGTGCCTTATATCAATCAGTACAAAAGCGCATACCAGTTGCTCCCGCTTTTCAAAATAGTCTGTGATGAATTTCTGGAAGGTCTTTTTGATTGTTTTGGATACCCGGGCATAACCATATCCGGGAAGGTCTACCAAAAACCAGCGGTTGTTTATCCTGAAATGGTTGATAAGTTGTGTTTTTCCCGGTTTTCCGGAAGTCTTTGCTAGTTGTTTTCTATCCGTCAACATGTTGATCAGGGAGGATTTTCCCACGTTGGACCGCCCTATAAAAGCATATTCGGGTATGTGTTCGGAGGGGCATTTGCTTACATCCGTGTTACTGATTACAAATTCTGCCGTGCGTATCTGCATATTTAAAAATTTCGGGCTTTCAGCCATTTTTCCAGAAGTACATTAAATTCTTCAGGATGTTCCATCATCGGGGCATGGCCACATTTGTCGAGCCAGAACAGCTCCGAATCCGGCAGCAGGCTGTGAAATTCTTCTGCTACATTCGGGGGGGTCACATTATCGTTTTTTCCCCAGATGATGCATGTAGGGGTAAGCATGTGCGGAAGGTCGTTTGCCATATTGTGCCGAATGGCGCTTTTGGCAATGGCAAGGGTTTTTATGAGTTTGGAACGATCGTTTACCGCAGCATAAACTTCATCTACAATCTCTTTGGTGGCGACCTTCGGATCGTAAAATACATCTTCGCTTTTTTTCTTGATAAACTCATAATTTCCCCGCTTAGGATAACCGTCGCCCATAGCGCTCTCATAGAGTCCGGAACTCCCGGTAATGACCAGTCCCTTAACTTTTGACGGAAACATTTTGGCATGTAAAAGACCTATGTGACCGCCCAAGGAATTCCCTAAAAGAATCACCTGGTCCAGTTCCTTGTGCTCTATAAATTGTTCGAGGTATTTCGCAAAACTCTTTACATTGGTGCGTAAAAGAGGTTTTTTGTATATAGGCAACTCGGGCACTATAATTTTATATCCTCTTGTGGAAAAGTGCGAGGTCACACCGTTGAAGTTGCTCAATCCCCCCATTAAACCGTGGAGGATAATCATCGGGGTGCCTTCTCCGACCTCTAAATAAGAATATTTTCCTTCTTTCTTTATGTCGTGTACCATCAATAGGTTAGTTGTTATTCTAAGATAGCAAATTTACATAAAATTGTGTCACCGCAAATTTTACTTCCCAGCTCCTTTCATATTTTATGAAAAATAGGGAATTCCGGGCCCTGGATGGCTTGTTTAAGGGCTAGGATAATTCAACTTGACACAGGTGAATAAATGACATCATGTGTAAGGGTATTATGTTAAAATGAACTCGCTAAACGGGTGTTTGTCATAGGTGTTATTCCCAAAAACACCCATTAAAACGTGTATTTCAACGGAAAAATCGCAAAACTTATCAACAAAGTGGTAGGAAGTGGTAAAAAGTGGTAAATAATTCCATATATTTGAAAAAGTAAACCACAGAACCTTACGGTTTGATAATGAATAACTTCATCGGGACATACGAGTGTAAAGCGGATGCCAAAGGGAGGGTAATGCTTCCCGTGGCACTCAAAAATCAGCTTTCGCCGGTTTTGCAGCACGGATTCGTGCTCAAGAGGGCTGTGTTCCAGTCGTGTCTTGAATTGTACCCGATGGAGGAATGGAATGTGTTGATGCAGAAAATGAATAAACTGAACAGGTTCAAGAAAAAGAACAACGATTTTATTCGTCGCTTTACGGCGGGTGTTAAAATGGTGGAGGTGGATGCTACCGGGAGGTTGCTTATACCTAAAGACCTGGTGGCGTTCGCAGGGATCGATAAGGAAATAGTGTTGTCTTCGGCCATTAATATTATTGAGATTTGGGACAAAGATAAGTACGAGCAGGCTATTGACGATGCTGCTGTGGATTTTGCCGATCTGGCCGAAGAAGTAATGGGTAACGAAGAAGAGGATGGAATATCATAAGCCCGTGCTGTTGGAGGAGTCTGTAGACGGACTGCAGATAAAAGAAGACGGAGTTTACGTGGATGTAACTTTCGGGGGTGGCGGACATTCCCGTGAAATATTGAGCAGACTGGGAGAAAAGGGGAGACTCTTTGCTTTTGATCAGGATGAGGATGCGTGGGGAAATGCGCTGGAAGATGAAAGGTTTGTGCTGATCCGTGAAAATTTCCGGTATGTAAGGCGTTTTTTGAGGGTGAATGGTGTGCGGCAGGTGGATGGTGTGCTTGGTGATTTCGGAGTGTCTTCGCATCAGTTTGATGTTCCGGAAAGAGGGTTTTCTACCAGGTTTGCAGCCGGACTGGATATGCGGATGAGTAAAAAAAACGAACTGTCGGCCTACAATGTGGTAAATGATTATGACGAAGGACGTTTACGTGAGGTACTGAGTTTGTATGGAGAACTGAAAAATGCCAGGGCCATGGCCAGGGCGGTGACAGAGGCCAGAATGCAGGAACCGGTAAATACCACAGAAGAGCTGAAAGAAGTGTTGAAGCGGTTTTTGCCCAGGAATAAGGAAAATAAAATATTGGCCCAGGTATACCAGGCCATCAGGATAGAGGTGAACCGGGAGATAGAGGTATTGCGGGAGTTTTTGTTGCAAATGCCGGAATTGTTGAAGCAAGGGGGGAGGTTGAGTCTTATAAGTTATCACTCCCTGGAAGACAGGTTGGTGAAACGGTTTATACGCAGCGGCCTGTTTGAAGGAGAGCCGGAAAAGGATTTTTATGGAAATATAGAGGTCCCCTTTAAAAAGGTGGGAGGACTGATCGTTCCGGATGCAGCGGAGATAGAAAGAAATAGCCGGGCGAGGAGTGCGAAGCTTCGGATAGCGGAGCGGATTTGAGAAGACCGGAAAACAAATAATAAATAAACAGGTGGTGAAAAGCAGGGTGATTGACATACTGAAGGGAAAATTCCTTGTAAGTGAGGATGCGGTGAAAAACTGGAGGTTTATCCTGTTCGCATCTGTCCTTGCCGTGCTTATGATCGCCAGTTCCCACAGTGCGGACAAAAAAGTGCATGAAATAGCAAAGCTTAATGACGAGGTAAAGGAATTACGCAGCGAATATGTAGATACCAGGGCAACCATGCAGCAAATGAAGCTCGAATCCACTATTATGTCGCGTTTGAAAAATAAAGGATTGAAACAATCGGAGACAGCGCCGAAAAAAATAGTGATTTTGGAAGGCAGGTAAAAACAAATTACCTGTTCCTTTCGGAAAAAGGATTTTTTAAAAAAGGATCAATGCCGATAACAGAAAAGAAAATATTGCACAGATTGTACTTTGTTGCCGGGGCCATGTTCCTGTTTTCTTTGGCTGTGGCCGTTAAGCTTGTGTTTATACAGGTAGATGGAGAAGAATACAGGCAAATGGCGGCGGAACGTACGATCCGGAATTTTACGATCCCGGCAAACCGGGGCAACCTCTATTCCGATGACGGTAGTTTGCTGGCCACGTCAGTGACAAAGTATGACATCCGTTTCGATGCATTAACTGTTTCTGCTAAGAATTTTGAAAAAAACCTAAAACCACTTTCCGATAAGCTGTCGGCCCTGCTCGGTAAACCATCTTCGTATTACCAACGGGTATTCCGGAAAGCCAGGGCTAATAAAAATCGCTATCTCCTTGTGGCCAGGGACCTCGGGTACGCCGATTATATCCGGATAAAAAATTTCCCGTTGTTCGAACTCGGACCTTATAAGGGAGGAATTATCGTTGAGCAGCATGTAGAGCGCGAGCATCCGTTGGGAAAAATGGCAGAGAGGAGTATCGGGTACGAGCGTCTGGATGGGGAAGGGCATGCTTTGCGGGTAGGCCTGGAAGGTGCTTATAGCGAATACCTGAGAGGAAGGGAAGGCAGACGCCTGAAGCAACGTATCGCAAAAGGACAATGGAAGCCGATAAGTGATAATAACGAAGTGGAACCCAGGGACGGTTATGACGTGATCTCTACCATAGATATCAATATACAGGATATAGCGCACCACGCCCTGTTATCGCAACTGGAAAAATATAAAGCGGAACACGGAACCGTAGTGGTAATGGAGACCAGAACCGGGGAAGTGAAGGCTATTTCCAATCTCGGCAGGACAGAGGATGGGAAGTATTATGAAAAGCTGAATTATGCCATAGGGGAATCTCATGAACCGGGATCTACGTTTAAACTGATGGCTCTTGCTGTGGCGCTGGACGATAAGGTGGTTGATACCAGTGATATTGTGGATACCGAAAAAGGTACTATATATTATCATAGGAGGAGAGTCAGGGATACTAAGACAGGGGGTCATGGAAAGATAACCATTTCCAGGGCCTTTGAGGTATCGTCCAATGTTGGGGTAGTGAGGACCATTCATGACCATTACAGCGATAACCCCGAACGGTTTGTGGGAAAACTCCGTGATATGGGACTCGATAAGCGATTGGGGCTGTCTATTAAGGGAGAAGGGAAACCTTATATCCCCGATCCGAAGAACAAAAAACAATGGAGCGGTATAACTCTGGAGTGGATGGCATTCGGTTATAATGTTTCACTCACGCCGCTTCAGACGCTTACTTTTTATAATGCTGTGGCCAATAATGGTGAAATGGTAAAGCCAAGGCTTATAAAAGAAGTAAAAGAGTGGAACAAAACCATTCTGAAATTTGATAAAGAAGTGATCAATTCGCAGGTATGTTCGCCGGAAACCATAAGCAAGTTGCAGGAAATGATGAAGAATGTGGTGCTTCGGGGAACAGGTAAGCGGTTGTATTCTCCTAATTTTTCCATGGCGGGAAAAACGGGGACAGCCCAGAAAAACTACGGTCAGAAAAAAGAAGGGAAATTACAGTATATATCGTCATTTGCCGGCTATTTTCCTGCTGACGATCCCAAGTATTCCTGTATCGTAGTCATTCATGAGCCCGACAAGAGTGTCGGTTACTACGGCGCGGATGTGTCCGGGCCCGTATTCAAGAGTATAGCACATAAGATTTATACGAATTCCCCCTTGATGGATGAAGTAAAAGACCTGGAGAATGATAAAGAGGAGACCGATAAGGATTACCAGTCTTACTACGCCAAGGCACAGAAACGCCTGGAGATTGTGCCCGATGTTATGGGGATGAGTGGCATGGATGCCATTCCGCTGTTGGAAAACCTGGGGTTGAAAGTTAAGGTGGAAGGAAATGGAAGGGTTAAGAAACAATCCATATCGGGAGGAAAAAAAATAGTACCGGATCAAATTATAGTATTAGAACTGTCGTAGCAGATGAACGTGTTAAAGGACATATTGTATAAAGTGCCTATAGATGCCGTTACCGGAAATACTTCGGTGGCGGTAAACGCGTTGTGTTTCGATTCGAGAAAAGTATCTCTTAACGATGTTTTTGTCGCCATACGGGGTACGGAATCGGATGGACATGCTTATATAGCGGGGGCTGTTAAAAAAGGCGCCATAGCTATAGTTTGTGAAGAAATACCGAAGGATATTGTTAATGGTGTTACTTACGTACAGGTGTCCGATACACATTCTGCCCTGGCTATCATGGCTTCCAATTACTACAGGAACCCTTCGGTGAACCTTAAAATGGTGGGGGTAACCGGTACCAACGGTAAGACTACTATTGCTACCTTACTGTATCAATTGTTCCGAAAAGCGGGGTATAAGGTAGGATTGCTCTCTACGGTAAAAATACTCGTAGACAATAAAGAATATAACGCAACACATACCACCCCCGACCCGGTCACCATCAATTATTACCTGAACCTCATGACACTGGAAGGGGTGGAGTATTGTTTTATGGAAGTGAGTTCACACGGTATCGCTCAAAAGAGGACACAGGGACTGCACTTTACCGGTGGCGTGTTTACCAATCTTACTCACGATCACCTGGATTATCACAACACTTTTGCGGAGTACAGGGACGTTAAAAAATCCTTTTTTGACCATCTGCCCAAAAGTGCTTTTGCGCTGACCAATGTAGATGATAAGAATGGTCTTGTAATGATACAGAATACCGCAGCGGAAAAATATACCTATGCCCTGAAGTCTTATGCGGATTACCGGGCAAAAATATTGGAGAACCAGTTTGGGGGACTTCTGTTGAAAATAGGTGAGAATGAAGTTTGGGTAAAGCTTGTGGGTAAGTTCAATGCTTATAATATGCTGGCCATTTACGCTACTGCGAGGTTGTTGGGACTGGAAGAAATGGAAGTTCTTAGATTGATGAGCGAGCTCAACAGTGTAAAGGGGAGGTTCCAGTATTTCATATCCGGAAGAAAGATAACCACTATTGTCGATTATTCACACACTCCCGATTCCCTTAAGAACGTATTGGAAACCATAAACAGCATCCGTACGGGGAATGAAGAGCTGATCACAGTAGTGGGATGTGGAGGAGACCGGGATAAAAGTAAAAGACCATTGATGGCGGCGATCGCATCGGAACTGAGTACCAGGGCCATTTTTACATCAGATAACCCCAGAACCGAAGATCCCGAAGCCATAATAAAAGATATGGAAAAAGGAGTGGCCCCCCTGAACTTTAAAAAAACATTGTCCATAACCGATCGAAGACAAGCTATAAAAGCAGCATGCCAGATGGCGGACGAGAATGATATTATCCTTATCGCCGGTAAAGGTCATGAAACCTATCAGGAGATAAACGGTGTGAAAAAAGATTTTGACGATTTCAAAATAGCGGAGGAAATGATGAAGGAATTGCAGAAGTAGTCCTTTTCACCCGGTTAAGATAGTAAACAAAGGCAAAAACAGTAAAAACAGATAGATTAAATGCTTTATCATTTATTCGAATACCTGAGCAAACACTACCAGATCCCCGGATCGGGACTTTTTCAGTTTCTTTCGTTCCGGGCGGCAATGGCTATCATTTGCTCTTTGCTCATATCCACTATTTTCGGAAAGCATATTATCAATTTCCTTCGCAGGCAACAGGTGGGAGAAACAGTGAGGGACCTCGGATTAAAGGGGCAGTCCGAAAAAGCGGGTACGCCCACTATGGGGGGGATCATCATTATACTCTCTACGCTTGTGCCTGTATTGCTGTTTGCCAAACTGAACAACATTTACATCATTGTATTGCTCGTAACTACGGTATGGATGGGGGCAATCGGTTTTGTGGATGATTATATCAAAATATTTAAAAAGGACAAAGAAGGTTTAAAAGGCAGGTTTAAGGTCCTTGGTCAGGTAGGGCTGGGTATTATAGTAGGCACTACCTTTTATTTTCACCCGGAAGTTACTATCAAACAAGATCCCAAAGCGGATAATACCGAAATAGTAACTACTGTAGGCGCTACGGGAAATGAGGGGGAGAAATCCACAAAGACAACCATACCCTTTGTTAAAAATAATGAGCTGGATTATTCCAGGATCATAGCGTGGACCGGGGAAAATTATAAAGATTATGCATGGCTCGTATTTATCCCTATCGTGATATTCATCGTTACGGCGGTTTCCAATGGCGCGAACCTTACCGATGGTATAGATGGGCTTGCAGCCGGATCATCGGCGATAATTGTTATTGTCCTGGGGCTATTTGCCTGGGTTTCCGGTAACATTATCTTTTCCGATTACCTGAATATCATGTATATACCCCGTGTGGGCGAGTTGTCTGTTTATATAGCTGCTTTTGCAGGAGCACTGGTAGGTTTTCTTTGGTACAATACATATCCTGCCCAGGTTTTTATGGGAGATACCGGAAGCCTTACGATAGGGGGAATTATCGCCGTAATAGCTGTAGCTGTAAGGAAAGAATTACTTATCCCTGTGCTGTGTGGTATTTTCCTGGCGGAGAACCTGTCTGTTGTTTTGCAGGTGAGTTATTTTAAATATACCAGGAAAAAATACGGTGAAGGCAGACGTATATTTTTAATGTCGCCCTTGCACCATCACTACCAGAAAAAAGGGTATCACGAAAGCAAGATCGTAACCCGGTTCTGGATCATAGGTATTATGCTTGCTGTGATTTCCATTGTAACGCTGAAGGTCAGATAGGATTAGTTGTTAAAAGAGCGGTTGTTATGAATGTAAATAGCAAAGAAGACAAAGCCGGATTAGTAGTGCTTGGAGGCGGAGAAAGTGGTGTCGGGACGGCGATTCTTGGAAAGAAGGAAGGTTTTGAGGTTTTTGTTTCTGATAAGGGAACTATAAAAGAGAAGTATAAAGACGTTCTTAAACACTATGAAGTAGAATGGGAAGAAGGTGGGCATACCGAAGAAAGAATATACGGTGCCAACCTGGTGATGAAGAGTCCGGGAATTCCGGATAAGGTGCCGCTCATCCGGGAGCTGGCCGACAGGGGAATTCCGGTGATATCCGAAATAGAATTCGCTGCGGGCTACACAAACGGACAGTTGATCGGGATTACCGGAAGTAATGGTAAGACAACAACAACCATGCTTACCTGTCACCTGTTGAAAAGCGAAGGTCTCAACGTAGGTATGGCCGGAAACATAGGAGATAGTTTTGCGCAGATGGTGGCTGAAGATGATAAAGCATACTTTGTCCTGGAGATCAGTAGTTTTCAGCTGGACGGAATAAAACACTTCCGGCCGCATATAGCAGTGATCACCAATATCACCCCCGACCATCTGGACAGGTATGAGTATAAATTCGAGAACTATATAGCATCGAAGTTCCGGATAACGATGAATCAGACAGAAGAAGATTACCTCATTTACGATGCCGATGACGAAGTGATAACCGACTGGCTCGAAAAGTACCCTGTAAAGTCCCGGTTATTGCCTTTTTCCCTGGAAAAGGAGATAAGTAACGGCGCTTATGTAAATGAAAATAAGATAATACTAACTATAGATAACGATCAGATAATTATGTCAACAGACACATTAGCATTAGAAGGGAAGCACAACATAAAGAATACCATGGCGGCTTCCCTGGTAGCCCACCTGGTGAAAGTAAGAAAAAAGACCATAAGGGAGAGCCTGGAGAATTTCCAGGGGGTGGAACATCGGTTGGAAAAAGTATTGAAGATACAGAATGTACAGTACATAAATGACTCTAAAGCGACTAATGTAAATGCTGCCATGTATGCGTTGGACAGTATGTCTGCTCCTACGGTCTGGATTGTCGGAGGAGAAGATAAAGGGAATGATTATGCCGTACTGATGCCCCTGGTGCGTGAAAAAGTAAAAGCGGTTATCTGTCTCGGCCTGGATAATAGCAAGATTATCGAAACTTTTGGTAAAGTGGTAGACCTGATGGTGGAAACCCAGTCTATGGAAGAAGCTGTTAAGATCGCATATAAGATTGCCGAGAAAGGTGATAACGTATTGCTTTCGCCTGCATGTGCCAGTTTTGATCTGTTTCGGAATTACGAAGACCGGGGTAACCAGTTCAAGGAGGCCGTAAAGCGATTATAAGGAAGGTGCCGGTCCCTTAAAGGCCGGATAGTTGATATATAAATGTTGATTCGGGTTGGATATATCCGGAAGAACTGATAAACAACGACAAACCGGAAAAAATGCATAGTATATTTAAAAATATAAAAGGAGATAAAACCATATGGGCTGTAGTAGCTTTGTTGGCGGTGCTTTCCTTTTTACCGGTGTACAGTGCCAGTTCCAACCTGGTATATGTGGTGGGAAATGGGACTACCGTAGGGCATTTGTTGAAACACGGCCTGTTGTTGTTGTTAGGGTTCGGTATTATTTTTGGTATGCACCGGATACCGTACAGGTATTTCAAAGGTCTGTCCATCATAGCAATGCCCGTAGTGTTTTTACTGCTGGTATATACACTGGCACAAGGTACGACCATAGATGGAGCCAATGCCAGCAGGTGGGTTCGCATACCATTTGTGGGGGTTAGTTTTCAGACCTCTACGCTGGCCACGGTGGTGTTGCTGATATATGTAGCCAGGTACCTGTCAAGGATAAAAGAACAGGAAGTGACTTTTAACGAAACCCTGTTGCCGCTTTGGGTCCCGGTTTTTCTGGTGATGGCATTGATACTACCTGCAAATTTTTCTACCACCGCTATCCTGTTTTTTATGGTATTGGTATTGTGTTTCCTGGGGGGGTATCCTATGAAATATATAGGAGCCATAGTTGGTGTAGGGGTTTTTTGCCTGTTGATCTTTGTTCTGGTTAATAAAGCATTCCCCGACCTGTTGCCCAACAGGATAGATACCTGGGTGAGCCGTATAGAAAATTTTACCAACGATGAAGATACGGAAGCCGATTACCAGATAGAGAAAGCAAAGATTGCCATAGCTACCGGTGGTGTTTTGGGCGTAGGTGCCGGTAAAAGTGTAATGAAAAACTTTCTGCCGCAGAGTTCTTCCGATTTTATCTATGCTATTATAGTGGAAGAATATGGCCTGGCAGGAGGGTTGTTATTGTTGTTCCTGTATATGTTATTGCTGTTCCGTATAGTTATAGTGGCCTATAAGGCCGATTCCGTATTCGGAAAACTCGTGGTGGTCGGTGTTGGGTTGCCAATCGTTTTTCAAGCTTTGATCAACATGGCGGTTGCGGTGGAATTGTTTCCGGTTACCGGGCAAAACCTGCCGCTTATCAGTACCGGGGGGACTTCCATCTGGATGTCTTGTATGGCATTGGGTATTATTTTGAGTGTCAGCGCCAAGCGCCAGGAAGTTGTGGAGCAGGCGGAAGTGAAGGTAGAAGAGGAAGAACAAAACCCGTTAGAGATATTAAGTGAGCAATTATAAGTTTATCATATCAGGAGGAGGTACCGGGGGGCACATTTACCCGGCAATTGCCATCGCCAACGAGCTGAAAGCACGTTACCCGGATGCAGAGTTCCTTTTTGTAGGGGCCAGTGACCGGATGGAAATGGAGAAAGTACCCCAGGCTGGATATAAAATAGAAGGATTGTGGATATCCGGGATACAGCGGAAGCTGACGCTTAAAAACCTGCTGTTCCCGTTTAAATTGATAAGCAGTTTGTGGAAAGCCACCAAAATAGTGAACAGAATTAAACCGGATGTGGTTATCGGTACCGGAGGATTTGCCAGTGGCCCGCTTTTACGGGTGGCTTCTGGAAAAGGTATACCCTGTGTATTGCAGGAGCAAAATTCCTATCCCGGGATCACTAACCGCCTGCTGGCCGGTAAAGCACGAAAAATATGTGTGGCCTATGACGGACTCGAAAGGTTCTTCCCTGCGGAGAAGATCGTTAAGACAGGAAATCCGGTGCGTCAGGACCTGTTGAATGTCGGGACAAAAAGAGCCGAAGCACAGGAATTTTTTCAGCTACAGCCGGGTAAAAAAGTATTGCTGGTGCTGGGAGGAAGTCTGGGGGCCAGGGCGATAAACGAACTGGTTAAGGAGTATTTACCTCTTTTCCGTGAAAAGGATGTCCAGGTATTGTGGCAGTGCGGAAAATTATACTATGAAGAATTTAAAAAACACACGGATAATACCATCCGGGTGCATGCGTTTATAAACCAGATGGCCCTGGCCTATGCCGCGGCGGATGTAGTGATTTCCAGAGCAGGCGCCGGTTCGGTTTCTGAGTTGAGTATTGTGGGGAAACCGGTAATTTTTATTCCCTCGCCTCATGTGGCAGAAGACCATCAGACCAGGAATGCCTTGGCTATAGCAGAAAAAAATGCAGCTATCCTTATCCGGGAAAAAGACCTGGATGCGGTTTTCGGGAAAGAGTTTACCGCTCTCATTGCTTCGGAAGAAAAGCAAAGAGAATTTGGGGATAATATCCGTAAACTCGCTCTGCCGGATGCTACCGGGGATATAGCGGACGAGATAGAGAAATGCATTCGAGAAAAGAAATAATGATCAGGAAAATTCCTGTCAGAATAAAGAAAAGAAACAGTAGAAGCCGTAAATGAACCTGAAGACCATACATAATGTCTATTTTATAGGTATAGGGGGGATAGGAATGTCCGCCCTGGCCCGTTATTTTAAGTTCATCGGGAAGAACGTGCGGGGGTATGACCGCGTATCTACAGAAATAACGACCGAACTGGAAGATGCCGGTATGACAGTGACGTTTAAAGACGAAGTCGATGAAATTCCGGAGGAGTTTCGCAATACAGTAGATACCCTGGTAGTGTATACACCGGCCATACCTAAAGATAGTGCCTTACTCAACTACTTTACCGAAAGCGGTTTTGAAGTTTGTAAACGTGCTCAGGTGTTAGGATATATCACGGCAGATTCTTTCTGCTATGCGGTTGCCGGGACACACGGTAAAACAACGACTTCCGCAATCCTGACCCAGGTATTGCAGCAAACGGGAACACCTATTACCGCATTTCTCGGGGGGATTTCCGAAAACCTGGACAGCAACTTTCTGCTCGAAGGAGATAAAATAACCGTGACCGAAGCAGATGAGTTCGATCGTTCTTTTTTACATCTTTCACCGGATATCGCCTGTATAACCTCGATAGATGCCGATCACCTGGATATTTACGGGGATAAGGAAGAAATGGATCGGACCTTTAACGCTTTTGCCGGAAAAATAAAACCCGGAGGCAAACTTATTGTTCGCTACGGGCTGCCGCTTAAAGGGATTACTTATGGTATTGAAAGCGAAGCGGATTATGCCGTAGAAAATCTGGAAATCAGGGACGGGGGATATGTTTTTGATATCCGAACACCGGAAGAACTGGTAACCCTTGTGAAATTCGGTAAGCCGGGAAAACACAACTTGCTGAATGCCCTTGCGGCATTTGCCATGGCAGTGGAAGGCGGAACATCTCCAAGAGCAGCAGCAGACGCACTGATCAGTTTTAAAGGGGTGAAGCGGAGGTTTTCGTATCAGTTGAAAACCGATACGGTAGTTTATGTAGATGACTACGCCCATCATCCTACGGAGATCGATGCCGTACACCAGGCCGTAAGGGAAATGTACCCGGAGAAGAAAGTACTTGCTGTTTTTCAGCCGCATCTGTTCAGCCGTACCAGGGATTTTCTGGAAGAGTTCGGCAGAAGTCTCTCCGGCTTTGATGAAGTGGCGCTGCTGGATATATATCCGGCCAGGGAAGAACCGATAGAAGGCATCACTTCCGGTCGCCTGCTCGATGAAATTAATAATGAAAACAAACAGCTGGTGAGTAAGGTGGAATTGTTGTCCCTGCTGAAAAAAACGGATGCAGAAGTAGTACTTACATTAGGCGCGGGGGACATCGGGCGTGAAGTAGGCAAGATCAGGGAAATACTGTCCGAAAAAGAAAAAAAATAAGTATGGGGTTCCGTAGAGAGGCCCGTAAAGAGTTAAAAAAAATAGAATATTAACCAATTTATAAAAACAGAAATGTAAATATCCGTAATATGCGAAAAGTAGTAAACATAATCAAGTTGTTTTTCGCACTTATAGTGCTGGTATTTCTGTATTCATTTGCTAATCAAAGGCATAATAAAAAAACGATAAATAGTGTTAACGTAGAATTTCTGGATGGAGATAACCTGTTTGTTACCTATCCTATGGTTAATAAATTGTTAATACAAAATACAGACTCTGTCCCGAACATACCTAAAGAAAAATTAGTTTTGAATAAGTTGGAGGATATTCTGAACTCTAACGAAATGATACAGGATGCCCAGGTCTATCTTACTGTAAACGGGCAGCTTGGTGCAAAGATAAAGCAAAGAGAACCCATAGCCCGTGTAGAGGGGCAGGCTTCGTTTTATATAGACAGAGAAGGAAAACGGATGCCCCTTTCCCCCGTACATACGGCCCGCGTACCATTGGTAACAGGGAAGATGAATGAAAATGACCAGGAAGATATCTATGCGTTGGTGAAGTATATAAATGAAGATAGGTTTTTAAACAGGAATATTGTAGGAATACACAAAACGGGATCAGGATACGAACTTAAGCTGCGAACGGACGACTTTACTGTAGCTCTGGGTAACACGGATAACCTGGAACAGAAAGTCGTTAATTTTAAGGCGTTCTATCAAAAAGCGTTAAAGGACAACTCTCTCGAAGCGTACAAAAAAGTGGATCTGCGATTCAATGACCAGGTGGTGTGCACCAAAAAGTAAGATATGGAACAGGAGAAATACGCAATAGGATTGGATATAGGAACCACGAAAATCGTGGTAATGATCGGCCGTAAAAACGAATACGGTAAAATAGAGATATTGGGCATTGGGAAAGCGAAAAGTCTGGGTGTCCATAGAGGAGTGGTGAACAATATTACACAAACCATCCAGTCCATACAACAGGCGGTGCAGGAGGCAGAGAACAATTCCGGAAAACGGATAACCGAAGTAGTAGTGGGTATAGCCGGACAACACATTCGAAGCTTACAGCATAGCGATTATATAACCCGCCCGAATTCGGATGAGGTTATCGACGAATCGGACGTGGACAGGTTGTGTAACCAGGTGTATAAACTTGTGATGCTTCCCGGAGAGGAGATCATACACGTATTGCCACAGGAATATAAACTGGACGGGCAATCCGAGATAAAAGAGCCGGTAGGGATGTACGGAGGCAGGCTCGAAGCTAATTTTCATGTGGTGGTAGGACAGGTGTCTTCCATTCGAAATATAGGTCGTTGTGTAAAGAGTTCCGGACTGGAATTATCCGGTATAACACTGGAGCCCCTGGCCTCGGCAAATGCCGTATTAAGCCGGGAAGAAAAAGAAGCCGGTGTGGCGCTTATCGATATAGGAGGCGGAACAACAGACCTGGCGATTTTTAAAGATGGCATTATCCGCCATACCGCGGTAATACCTTTCGGAGGAAATGTAATAACCGAAGACATCAAGGAAGGCTGCTCCATCATCGAAAAGCAGGCGGAACTCCTTAAAATCAAATTCGGTTCCGCATGGCCGGGAGAAAATAAAGACAACGAAATCGTTTCCATCCCCGGTTTGAGGGGAAGGGAACCAAAAGAAATAACCCTGAAAAACCTTTCTAAGATCATCCACGCCAGGGCGGTGGAGATCATAGAGCAGGTATATATGGAAATAAAGAATTACGGGCATGAGGACCAAAAGAAAAAACTCATTGCCGGTATTGTACTGACCGGAGGAGGAAGCCAGTTGAAGCACCTGAAACAACTGGTTGAATACATAACAGGAATGGATACCAGGATAGGATATCCCAACGAACACCTGGCCGGGGATTCCGATCCCGAAGTGGCCAGCCCCGTGTATGCCACGGCTGTTGGCCTTGTTATGAATGCGCTCGACCGACAGGAAAGAAATTTTATAGAAGAAAAAATTGTAGAAAAGGGAACTGAAACCGATCAACAACAATCCCAGCAACCAACCAATGATGAGCCCGAAACTATATCACAACCAAGGAAGGAACGAAAGTCGTTCCTGGAAAAATGGTCTGATAGAGTGAAAGATTTTTTAGACAATGCGGAGTAAAAAACAGTATTGGCTAAAGGAAAATATTTTAAAACCTGTAAACAAGAATTATGAGTAGCAACACAGATTTTGGAAACATCTCATTCGACATGCCTAAAAACCAGAGCAATGTAATCAAGGTTATCGGTGTTGGAGGTGGTGGCAGCAATGCCATAAACCACA
The DNA here is from genome assembly GCF_052983395.1 of Sinomicrobium halophytocola. Classification (NCBI taxonomy): domain Bacteria; kingdom Pseudomonadati; phylum Bacteroidota; class Flavobacteriia; order Flavobacteriales; family Flavobacteriaceae; genus Sinomicrobium; species Sinomicrobium halophytocola. The sequence goes on along the minus strand of NZ_JBRKIT010000021.1, from coordinate 37,919 downwards.
TGTTTCAACTGGGTATTAAAGGTGTCGATTTTGTAGTGTGTAACACGGATTCGCAGGCTTTGGACAATAGTCCTGTGCCTAATAAGATACAACTCGGGGTGTCTCTCACCGAAGGGCTGGGAGCAGGGGCCAATCCCGACGTAGGAGAAAAAGCGGCCATAGAGAGTTTCGAAGAAATAAAAGGCATGCTCGACAGCAATACCAAAATGCTTTTTATAACTGCCGGTATGGGTGGTGGTACCGGGACCGGGGCAGCTCCTATTATAGCCAAAATGGCCAAGGAATTTGATATTCTTACTGTGGGGATTGTTACCATACCCTTCCAGTTTGAAGGTAAAACTCGTAACGAACAAGCCCGGAGAGGAGTGGAGAACCTGCGTGCACATGTAGATTCACTTGTAGTGATCAATAACAATAAACTTCGGGAAGTATATGGTAACCTTGGTTTTAAAGCAGGTTTTTCCAAGGCCGATGAAGTATTGGCAACAGCATCCAGGGGGATAGCGGAGGTTATCACCCATCACTATACACAAAATATTGACCTCAGGGATGCCAAGACCGTTCTGTCCAACAGTGGCACCGCTATTATGGGGTCTGCTGCCGCATCAGGAGGTAACAGGGCACAGGATGCTATAATAAAGGCATTGGATTCCCCGTTGCTCAACGATAACAAGATCACCGGAGCCAAAAACGTACTGCTACTTATCGTTTCGGGTGGAGAGGAGATCACTATAGACGAAATAGGAGAGATCAACGACCATATTCAGAATGAAGCCGGGCACGGAGCCAACATCATTATGGGTGTGGGAGAAGACGATACTCTGGGAGACGCTATTTCGGTTACGGTAATTGCTACAGGTTTTGATATAGAGCAACAGCACGAGATCGTAAATACCGAGGCTAAAAAGATAATTCATACCCTGGAAGACGAGCAAAAAGCGACTCAGGAGCTTATGCCCAATAAAACTTTTTCCACGATGAACTTTCCCGGAGAGCCCAAAGCTGCTCCGAAGGAGGAAAAGGAACCAACCGTAAAGCACACACTTACGGATGATGCACCCGAAGATTTAAAAAAAGGACCGGACCTGGTCTCAACGACAGACCTTATCCGGAACATAAACGTCATATATGATGAAGTTTATGCCAAAGAAGAGGACTTTGTCATTATAGATACGACCGAAAATATCCGGAATATAGAGGTTGAAGCAGAAGAGGTGAGAATGAAAGAACAGCAGAGACAGCAACAGCAGACAATGCTTTCTTTTGATATGCCTTTAAGTAATAAACAGGATAATCCCGAAGCAAAAAAGACCGAGCAACCGGAAAACCCTGAGAAGAAAACCCATGTGTTTACTTTTGAGATGGACCATGATGCGAGGGATTTTGATGTAAAAGACCATGTGGAAGTTGTGCCTGTTACCGAAGTTTCCCAGGAAGGAGTAAGACGGTACAGCCTGGATGATTATATGGAAATGGAAAGCCGGCTTTCAAATGCCAAACCTGTACAAAAGAAGTCCGAAACCATAGATAAGGAACTCGCCATAGAGAAGAAAGTGGTAAATGAACCTGAACAACAAACTCAAAACAGGGAAGTAGATCCTTTTAATACTTCTATCGAAGATAGCCTTAAACTAAGGGCAGAAGAACGAAGAAAAAAACTTAAGGAGTTTAATTATAAGTTTAACAACAATACCACCAAGATCGATGAGATCGAAAAACAACCTGCTTATAAGAGAATGGGGGTAGAATTGCACGAAAGGACATCCGAAGACGGGACTTCCAGAATTTCCGTGGGAAAGGATAGTAATGATGATGTGCAGTTGCGATCTAACAATTCTTTCCTGCATGACAATGTAGATTAAAGAAAGTATTGTTCCCGGAGAGCCGTTTTTTCCGGCAGGTTTCGGAGAACAGATAATATAGGGTTAAGTTATGCTTTAAAGAAGTTAAACGTTATGTGTTTTTAAAAACCATGACGTTTAACTGTTTTTAAGAGATCAGTCAAAAAATCTTATAATTTTTAGATACACGTTTTGTAATTCTTTCTTATATTCGCAGTCCGGAAATAAAAGCCGATAATATGAGTTTGCAAAGTAAAGTAATGGAGGAGATGAAGGCGGCGATGAAAGCCAAAGACACAGTGTCTTTAGAAGCTTTACGCGCTATTAAATCTGCTTTGTTACTTGCCCAGACCGAGAGTAGTGCCAAAGAATTGAGCGAAGCGGATGAGCTTAAGTTATTGCAGAAACTGGTAAAGCAACGTAAAGACAGTGCGGCAATCTATACGGAAAAGGACAGGGAAGACCTTGCAGAACCTGAGATAGCCCAGGCGGCGGTAATCGAAAAATTTTTACCGGAGCAGATGACCGAGGAAGAAATTGCAGAGGTGATAGAAAAGATTATTGCCGAAACCGGCGCCGGAGGCATGAAAGATATGGGTAAGGTAATGGGACTGGCTACCAAGCAATTGGCCGGAAAGGCAGACGGGAAGGTTATTTCCACAATAGTAAAACAGAAATTAGCATAAAAATAAGTATCCCGGACTTTTATAGTTCAGGAATGGCTCCGTAGTTCAACTGGATAGAATATCAGATTTCGGCTCTGAGGGTTGGGGGTTCGAATCCCTCCGGGGTCACTACAAGTACCAAGTCCGGCAACAAATGTTGCCGGATTTTATTTTTTGGAGAAGTTGAAACGCAGTTTCCAAACTTCGGAAAAAAAAGTAGCAAAGCGAGAACTTTTCGGGCTTGGTATTTGCAAAGAGGAGCTATAGGGATCACGAAGTAATCCCTCCGGGGTCACTGGATGGAACAAATTCAAAAATGATGAGTTTATCCCATTTTTATTTTCATTTAAGTGTTTGTAAATTACAACAATACGCTTGATTGCTTCGTTGACCGGGGCGGTTCGATATTCAAATTCGCTAAAAGTCAGATTTTCTTCGGCAACCCGATTAATGATATTATTGAATTGTTCATCAGTTATAGTCCTTACGTCTGTCTTTTGTGGGATTGAGTGTAACTATAATCAATAAATCGAGCCACTCCCATGGATATAATTATGATTGTATTTCACTTTTCAAAACTATTTTTTAGATAGATAAATCACGTTTAATAAAATTGAAAAAAGGATTATCGGGATGAAGACTTCATTTAGATTTTGAGGAATAACAGACCACAATGCCAAACATAGCATACTTATACCTATGGCTATAAATGACAAATAATTGTTTCCTGTTTTTAATGTCACCAATAAATAAATAGGATTGAGCCACAGTAAATTCCAGTTATACTGAAAACCTGTATGGTGTGAAAAAAGGCATAAACAAGTTAGTATTAAACCTAATGACCCCAAAATGACATTGCTTATTTGAGTTACGGTTTTTAGACTTTTGGGAATTAATACAACGAATGTGGCAAGGCAAACCACAAGGATGATGGTGATAGCAAGTGGAGAAAATGCAGGCTTTGTGATTTTAAAACTTTTCGGCAATAGCTGTTGTGTATTTGTAATTAACTTTTTATTGTTTTCAGTTTTTGTGGATTGAAAGTTCTGGGCTAAATAAATGGGTAAAAACGTTTGATCCCATATTGTTATCTTTTTATCTGTATTTTCCCCCAGAACAACATCAATACCCAACCTATACCAGGGCTTATCATGTAGCGCATTGTGTAAACGCTCTCTCCAAGTTACCTCGGTAATTTCATTATTTTGTTTTATTTCCGGTTTTATTCTAAAGACTAAATCCCTGATTTTTGTAGAACAATTGTTCTTAAAGAAATCGTAGTAATAATACCTGTTGGCAGGTTTTAGATTTTCCGTAAGAAAATTGCTGATATAAATTTTTTCTGAAGGGTTAAGGTTTATTTCTTGTTCTACAACACCACGTTGCTGATCCAGATACGAATATATAAATTCCGGATATGTTCTCTTTTCCAGGCTATATTTCAATTTCCCGGTTATAAACTTGGTAAAAAAGAAGGGTTCATCGGGATTAAAGACACCAAAATCATAAACAAAATCTTCCCCTTTTGACTGGTTTTGAATCCTGATTGCGCTATGACCGAAGATGGAATATGCTGCTCTTCCAGTAGAACATGTAAGTAAACTTACTGTAATTGTATCTTGTTGGGAATAGGTGAAAAGAGGATTGCAAAGAAGGAATAAAAACGGAAGACCTATAAGTACCTTTCTCAATATAGCTGTGGGAGTGTAGCATTCTGCTATACTTTTATGATGTCTTGAAATAGTTCTCAATTTGTATGGAAAGAATGAAATACTTATGGTTGCATAGCTATTTGATTAGCTATATAAATTCCTGAAAATGTAAGTCCTCCGCCAAATCCTGCCAACAAAAGCTTATCACCACAATTTATATTTCCATTTTTCAACCCGTTATACCATGCAATCGGTATGGATGCTGCCGATGTATTTCCGTATTCTTTGACACTTTCAAGACATTTGTGAATAGGAAAATCTAATTCGCTACATACAGCTTCCAGAATTCGTATGTTAGCACTATGTGGAATAAGCCAGTTTAGCTCATTAAGGGCTACGTTATTTATGATACATAGCTTTGTAATATTCTTTACCAGTGCATTTACAGCCCATTTAAAAACGACTCTGCCATTTTGATGAATCTTACCATCATTTTTAATGTATTCACCATTTAACATAATTGGCAATGACGTCTTATAGAGCTCTTTACCATAGCTGCCATCAGTTGTTGTAATAGGGGCAAATAAGTGATTTTTTTCTGAAGACTCGACTACTACCGCACCTGCACCATCACCGAACAAAATACATGAGGTCCTGTCTGAAAAGTCACAAATTTTAGAAAGTGTTTCGGCTCCGATTACTAAAACCTTTTTATGAGTATTTGCAGCAATCAGACCCTTAGCCAATGTTATGCCGTACACAAATCCTGCACAGGCTGCCGATAAATCCATACAACCTGCATTTTCAATTTTAAAATAATCCTGAACTCTACTTGCTACACTCGGAAATGATTGATCTGGTGTGCTGGTAGCTACTATGATAAAGTCTATTGTTGAAATATCAAGCGAATAATTTTCCGTTAAATTCTCAACTGCTCTGATGCATAAATGACTTGTGCATTCTTTGGCTTCGGAAAAATATCTGTTTTGTATTCCTGTTCGGCTTGTTATCCATTCGTCAGAGGTGTCCAATATTTTTTCAAAATAAGCATTGGATATTTTTCTTTCCGGAACATACATGCCTATGGTTTTAATTGTCGCATTCATAAATTCAAAATTGCCTTACAGATATTTTTTAAAAATCACACATCCTATATGACCTCCAAAACCAAAGGTGTTGCTCATGGCATAATTGATAATGCGTTCTTTTGCCTTTCCCAATGTGAAATCGAATTTTCCTGAAAAACCAGGCTCAATTTCTTCTGAGTTAATGGTAGGAGGAACAACATTATTTGACACGGCAAGGACAGAAGCCACGGCTTCCACAGCTCCGGCGGCTCCTAACAAATGTCCGGTCATCGATTTAGTAGCACTTAAAGAGGTTTTTGTATGTTCTCCGAATACGGTACGAATGGCTTTTAATTCGCTTAAATCTCCTGCTGGTGTAGATGTGGCATGTGCATTAATGTAATCTACTTCATTAGCTTGAATACCGGCTTCCTCCAAAGCTAATTTCATACCTAAGACAGCACCTTCTCCTTCGGGATGAGTACCCGTAATATGATAGGCATCAGCGGCAAGTCCGCCCCCAACAACTTCTGCAATGATTGGTGCATTACGTGCAAGCGCATGATCTAAGCTTTCCAGGATTATAGCTCCTGATCCTTCGCCTAATACAAAGCCATCCCTGTTTATATCAAATGGTTTGGATGCTTGAAGATAATTAGTGTTGTTTGTAGACATGGCTTTAGCTGCATTAAAGCCTCCAATGGAACTTTCTGTTATTGAAGCCTCCGAACCTCCTGTGATAATAACATCTGCTTTATTCCAACGGATATAATTAAAAGCATCTATTATTGATGTATTACTTGCAGAACACGCAGCGACTGTTGTATAATTCACCCCTCTTAAACCATACTTAATAGAAATGTTTCCGGAGGCATTATTTATCATTCTTTTGGGAACGAAATAAGGACTAAATCGAGGTATCCCATTTCCTGTGTAATATTCCTTTACCTGTTCTTCAAAAGTGGAAACCCCTCCATCTCCTGAGGCCCAGATGACACCAATTCTGTCTCTATTTAATACCTCAAAATTGATTTGAGCTTTGTTTACGGCTTCGTGTACCGCGGCTAATGCAAATTGGGTGAAAAGATCGTATTTACGTACTTCCTGTTTAACCATTGTTCGTAAAGGATCAAAATTGATTACTTCGCAAGCAAATTTTGTTTTGAAGTTGGTACTATCAAACCTACTTATATTCTTCGCTCCGCTAATTCCGTTAACCAGAGATTTCCAAAAATCATCTGCATTATTCCCTAAAGGTGTTATAGCTCCTAATCCTGTTATTACAACTCTTTTCATTTTTTACAAAATAGCCATATACCTAACGGTATATGAGTGTTAAAATTTTTTAATTTATACGGAGCCTTAAAATTTCTTCTTCTAATAAATCCATGTTTTTTAAGAGTATTTCAGGTTTGTCAAGTGTTTTTGAGATCAGAATGCTTCCCTCTATCAAGGCGATCATTTTATGAGAAAAAGACCTGGCATCAACATCTTTAAAGATTGATTTCTTTATTCCTTCATTGACAATGCTTTCAATCAAGTCTGACCAATGAACAATTTTTTTCATAACAGCACCTCTAAGCAATTCATTGCCATTATCAGCATCTACAGCGGTATTTAAAATAGCGCAGCCACCATTGTCAAATAGGGTTTGGTAAGCAGATTTAAAATAAACGACAAAAGCCAATAATTTATTCAAAGGATCTTTTGCGTTTTTAACGCATTCATAAAGTGGCCCTGTTTGCACATTATAATTATATATAAAAGCCTCTAATGCCACCTCGTTTTTATCTTTAAAATTACCATATATGCTACCTTTTGTCAATCCGGTAGCCTCTGTAATATCAGATAAATAGGTACCTACATAACCTTTCTTATTGAAAATGGGAGCCGTCTTTTCAATGATGAACTTTCGAGTATTCTCGTTTCGTACCATAAAACAAATATACCTTACGGTATATGGTTATCCAAATTTTTTATCTTAATTATTAAAAGAACTTCTGAATTCAGAGGGTGTTATATGGGTTTTATTTCTAAATAATTTATTGAAAGATTGCGGGTATTCAAAGCCTAATTGGTATGCAATCTCCCGAACGGTCAATTGTGTTGTGGTTAACAATTCTTTTGCTTTCTCTATCAATTTATTATGTATATGTTGCTGGGTAGTTTGTCCAGTGGAATTCCGAAGCATATCGCTTAAATAATTGGGAGAGATGTTCAACTGTTCAGAAATGTATTGTACCGTAGGTAATCCATCAACTGAAAACTTTTCATTATCAAAGCAATTATTCAATAATTTCTCGAGCCTCACCAATATTTCGCTATTCCCTATTTTCCTTGTTATAAACTGCCTATTGTAAAATCGGTTACTATACTGTAACAATAATTCAATCTGTGCAATGATTACATCCTGGCTATAATGGTCAATATTACCTTCATATTCTTTTTGTATATTATTGAAGATTCCATCAATAACCGCTTCTTCTTGCTCTGATAAATGCAGTGCTTCAGTCAGTTCATACGAGAAAAAGCCATATTTTTTGATTTCCTTTGCCAATGGATAGCCGTGTAAAAAGTCTGGATGAAAAAGAAGAGTCGTTCCTCCTTTTGGAAGAGCATCTCCTTTTGAAAAAGACATAGCCTGATTGGGCGCGACAAACGACATCACCCCGGCATCAAAATCATAGTAACGCTGACCGTATTTTAATTTACCTTCAAAATCTTTTTTTATTGAAATAGCGTAAAATCCAAAAGTAAAATACTTGGGCAGGCTATCTTGCGGGTCCATATCTGCAGACCTGAAAATACTTACCAGAGGATGTTTCGGGCTAGGCAACCCCCAGTGCCGGTGTTCCTCAAGAATGGACTTGATTTGAAATGGGGTGTGATTTTCTTTCATAACTACTAATTTATACTTTTTTAAACAAAAAATCTAATATCAAAAATATCAGATGATGGTCCTTAAGTTTTACGCCTGGTCTGTTGGTCTTACCACAATTTCATTAATTGCCACACGTCTTGGATTAGTAACTATAAAGCCCACTGTTTCTGCAATATCTTCTGCATGCAGACGTTCAACCTCGCCAAACATTGCTGTAAAACCTTCCCATTGTCCTTCTTTCTGTTCAAACAGTTCTGTGGTGGTTGCACCGGGTTCAACAACAGAAAAGCGTACAGACTGTTTGGTGAATTCTTGTCGCCACGCCTCTGTGGCTGCCGTAACTCCAAATTTCGTGGCATTGTAAATAGCAACTTGCGGCGCTGCGAAGCGGCCACCAACTGATGATATATTTACCACATCCACAACTTTGCGTGGGCTGGTTGCAACCGCTTCAATAAGATGTGGCAAGGCTGCTTTGGTTATATACATTAGTCCTTTTAAATTGACATCTACCATTTGTTCCCATTCTGACAATGGCGATGACACGGAAGGACCATTCAACATAACGCCCGCAGCATTTACAAGTGTGTCAAGCCTGCCAAATTGGGCAATTGTTTTGGTAATGGCTTCATTAGCTTCATTCACCCTGGTAAGATCTGCTTCAATTAAGAATGCTTCGCCACCGGCGTTTTTAATTTGTTGTTCCAATTCGTTAAGCCGCTCAATTCTTCGTGCTACAAGGACTACTTTGGCACCTTTTGAAGCAAGATGAATTGCAGTTGCTTTTCCTATTCCGCTCGATGCACCTGTAACAAGTGCTACGGTATTATCTAGTTTTTCTGACATTTTTTTTGTTTTTAATTAAGTTGAAGCTTATTATTTTTAATTTCTTCTGAAGTCATAGTACTTTATCTTCTCGTTTCATCTGCTTTTTCTTTTTCCAAATCAGATGAATTCCCTTACCTCAATTCCTGACTGGAAGGGCTGAGTTTTGAGTGGATTTCGATAAGGTCAAAATCTTTTCAAGGTGTTTGTTGTACTCTTCAAAGTAAAATTCGGGTTGTGGGTTTTTGACCACATCAAAACAGTTGAATTGAGGTAATATATCATAGCCTGAAAACTTGTAGTTCATGGCTACATTAAACAATACATCTTCAGGCGATTTACCTTCCAACAATACTTGATTTGGGTCGTTGAAAGCGTAGGCGGGTGCGTTCCACGAAGCAGAAACAAAAAACTTTCTGTTCGGTAATTGACCACCTGTACCGTATTGTTTGTCCGGTTGTTCGTCAATACGCCCGTCTCCCCAAACAATTTTTCTGGTGAGCATACCGTTCATAAATACCTCGTCTGTATACTTTTTGTAGGTATAAGGCGGATTAAACCAAAAAATCGGTGTCTGAAGAAGTACCAAATCTGCTTCTGTATGTTTAGCAACTTCCTCTTCTACATCATAGCCCTCGCTAATCACGGTTTCAAGAACATTTAAACCTTTTCCTTTGAAGAAAGAAATAGCTTGCTCCGTTAATGTTCTATTTAATTTACCTTCTGAAATGCCTTCCCATTTTTGGTGTGCATTAATGATTAAAACTTTTTTCATTTTTAATGTTATTTAATTATACATTACAAAATTCCGCAAATGAAGGAAAGTGGGAGTGTCCAAATCTCTGAAATGATTATCCAAAATTTTTTTCATTATGGAAAGCTTTTACTATTATCGAGTAAAGTTGAATATATCCCTGGTTTTTCTGCTCCGGAAATTGTCTTCTTTCAGGAATACACCAGTTTCTTACAGATGGGCGTAACAAGAATAGATGTTTAGCTGTGCGGACTGCTATTCAAATAATTGTTTATATTTTGTAGGGGTAAGATTGGTTTTCTTCTTAAATAACCTATTGAACGATTGCGAATGCTCAAAGCCCAGTTGATAAGCAATTTGTGAAACGGATAAATTGGTCACCGTTAAATATTCTTTTGCTTTTTCAATCAACCTATTGTGAATATGCTGTTGTGCATTTTGCCTTGTTAATGAACGAAGCATATCACTTAAATAACGAGGCGAAACATGTAATTGCTCAGCCAAATGCTCCACTGTCGGGAGTCCGTTATTTATGGTTTCTTCTTTATCAAAATATTCATTTAATAGTTCCTCCATTTGTGCTAATAGATCACTGTTTACCGCTTTTCGTGTGATGAACTGGCGCTCGTAAAAACGATTACTGTAATTGAGCAATAAATCAATTTGAGAAAGAATAATGTCCTGGGTGTGGCGATCGATATGCTGATATTCTTTCTCTATTTTCTGAAAAATTTCAATACTATTTTTTTCCTCCTGTTCTGAAAGATGTAAGGCTTCATTAACAGAGTAGGAAAAGAAACCATAATTTTTAATGGTGGTCTGCAATGGATGTTTGTACAAAAAATCCGGATGAAACATTAGCATATACCCTTCTCCCGGTTCTACATTCATTCGTAAGATATCTTTATTACTAAATGATTGTACTTGTTTTGGCGCAAAAAAACTCATTGCACCTTTATCGAAATCATAGTATTGCTGTCCGTACTTCATTTTTTTTAAAACATCTTTTTTGAGAGAGATGATGTAAAAATTCACAGAAAAATGTTCCCAGATTTCGCTTTCAACAGCTTTTATACCAGAAGCGGAAATCACGCTTACTAACGGATGCAAAGGGTCGGGCAACGACAAATGACGGTGAAACTCGGATATGGAATTGATAACGTTCATCACTGACTTTTTTTATTAAACTTAGATAAAGCAACTGCTATTTTTAGGCAGTTGCTTTATCTTCTAATTAACCAAAAATGTTTTTATGCATTTCTTGTCTGAATGCTTCATTTCCAATTTTTAATCGCCTTTCATACTGCTCTTTAACATCTTCTCCTGCTACATAGCGTATTTGGTCTTTCCCGTCGGTGACGGCTTGGTAAACCACTTCGGCAATTTGTTCGGCAGTTGAAGCCGATTTGTGCGCTTCTTCAAAATTACTAAATGCTTTGGCTTCAACGTCCTGATATTCAGGAAGCGAATTCATATCGAGCGAACGACCAATAAAATCGGTTAACATAAGACCCGGGGCAACTGTTTTAATACCAATTCCGAATTGCCCTAATTCGAGCGAAATACTTTCCGACCAACCTTCCAAAGCGAATTTGGTAGCATTGTAAACAGAACTTAACGGGAAACCCCAAATTCCGCCGACAGAAGTGGTACTGATAAATAAACCACTTTTCTTTTCTCTGAAATACGGAATAAATGCTTGTGTTACACGCAGCACCCCTAAAATATTGGTATCGATTTGACGAATGATTTTTTCATCGCTACTTGCTTCCATCGAGCCCATCAATGCATAGCCGGCGTTATTGAAAACCACATCAACACCTAATTGAATCGCTTTGTTTGCCGTATCTTTAATCTGATCTAAATTGGTAACATCAAGTGGTAACAGCGTAATGTTTTCCAATTTTGAAAGTTCTGTTTCTCTTTCAAGATTTCGGACGGTAGCAATTACATTCCAGCCTTTTGACTGAAATAATTTTGCGGTGGCTTTTCCCAATCCTGATGATGCCCCTGTAATAAAAATTGTTTTTGACATTGTTTTGCTTTTTAAATTTTACGAAACAAAGATCGACTGAAGACAGAAATCAAATGTTGCGAAAATGAGTTATATTGTAACCAAAATGACGAGCTAATTCGGGATGTAAGCCGCCTATTAATAGCTACGATTTTGCCCCATTCACTAAGCAGACATTCAATTGATGGAAGGTTTGACACCCCTCTGGCTGCGTTTATAAGTATACCCGCTCAGTCAAATTCTTCAATCGTCGTGTACTTTTTCTGCTTCTGAAGATTTCCAAATACCATTTGATACACTTGTAAAAAGAGTGACAGTCTTGTCAAAGTGTTAGTCCTCCATCAACTAATAATACTGCTCCGTGTATGTAATCCGAATCGGAAGAAGCGAGAAATAAAGCGGATTTAGCAATATCAATAGGAAGACCTATTCTGCCCGCAGGTAACTTTTTAGTATCTTCCCGTGTTTTATTTTCTTCATCCGGAGTAACATTTTCTGTAAAAAATTTAGTTTCAATTACACCAGGACAAATAATGTTGGCGCGAATGCCATATTTACCATAATCATAAGCCAACTGCTTGGTGTATCCGACCATTGCATGTTTTGCTGATATGTAAGCAGCACCTCCAAACTTTGCAAAAAGGCTAGCCACCGAACCTACGTTAATGATGATGCCGGAATTTTTTATTAGCATGCCATTTAGGGCAGCATTTGTAACGAGATAACAGCCTTTCATATCGGTGTCAAAAACTTTATTCCAAAGAGATTCATCGGTTTGATGTGAAGGCGCAAATTTGTCAAAATAACCAGCATTATTTACCAAAATATCAACGTGTCCGTAGTGATCTAAAGTGTCTTTAAAAATTTGATCAACACTACTCTTTTCAGAAATATCTCCTGCAACAGCAAAGGCATTTCCATTATTTGCATTAATCGCATCTGCAACAGCTTTAGATTTTTCCAATTTTATACCTGCCACTACAACTTTTGCGCCCTCTTGGGCAAACAACTCCGCAATAGCTTTTCCAATACCACTTGATGCACCAGTAACAAGTGCGACTTTGTTTTTTAATTTCCCGTTCATTTTATCTTGAGTTTTTAATTATCTGGGCTTACATTTTAAGTTTAATATTCAACGGGAATAAGAATAATACATTCCCTTATTAAGTTACTATTATGCTTGCTCTGTAGGAAGAATAAATAGTTCTGCTAAATTCACATGTTCCGGTGCCTGAAGAGCATACATAATACTATTAGCTATATCTTCTGGTTCCAGATAGGTGATTTCTTTTTTATAAGCGTCCAGTTGTTGCCGTTTCGTGGCATCTGTTGTCTGATCAGGTAATTCTGTATCTACAGCTCCGGGTTGTATACAAGTAACCCGAATATTATGCTTCTTACCTACTTCCATACGCAGACCTTCGCTAAAAGCTGTTACTGCAAATTTTGTTGCCGAATAAACGGTATAGCCCGGACCAAAAACCTTACGCCCGGCAATCGATGAAGTGTTAAAAATATGACCAGAATGATTTTTGATCATATATGGAAGTACTGCTGCGGTAGTATTTAAAACTCCTTTTATATTAATATCAACCATGCGATTCCATTCATCTGTATGCAATTGGTCTATATCGGAAATAGGCATGATACCGGCATTATTAAAAAGAATGTCTATGCAACCATATGCCTCCATTAATTTTGTGATACCTGATTTTACTGAAGCATCGTCCGCTACATCCATTTCTATGGCTAAAGCTTCTCCACCGGCTTTAGTAATTTCTTCCTGTAGCTGATTAAGACGGTCTATTCGCCGTGCGGCAATTCCAACCCGGATGCCTGCGGCAGCCAAAGTTTTTGCCGTGGCTGCACCTATACCACTGGAAGCACCAGTAATCAGAGCTACACTATCATTAAGTTTTTTTCTCATTTTATTATTTTTTTAGTTTCTGTTTTACAATGTAGACATGTCTATTACGAAACGGTAACGAACATCGCCTTTCTGCATTCTTTCAAATGCGGCGTGAATATTTTTAATGTCAATCAATTCAATTTCTGCCGTAATGTGGTGTTCTGCACAAAAATCAAGCATTTCTTGTGTTTCATAAAGCCCCCCAACCGCAGAACCTACTATGCTTTTACGACCTAATTGGAACATTCCGACATTTTCAACCGTAAATCCCTTTGGTGGAATACCTATACAAATATGAATGCCGTCCAGTCTTAGCAAAGAGAGATAAAAGTCGAAATCGTGTTCTGCACTTACGGTATCAATGATAAAATCAAAAGAAGATTTAACCTGATCAATTTGTTCGGGATCTGTTGTAACAACAAAATGATGTGCTCCTAATTTTTTAGCATCGGCTTCTTTCTTTGGTGATGTACTTAGAATGGTTACTTCTGCGCCCAATGCCACACCAAATTTAACGGCCATATGTCCCAATCCGCCTAAGCCAAGTACAGCAAGTTTGTGTCCCTTGCCTACTTTCCAATGTTTCAATGGTGAGTAAGTGGTGATACCCGCACATAATAATGGCGCAGTAGCAGCAAGGTTAAGATTTTCTGGAATACGTAATGTAAATTGCTCATTTGCCACAATAGTATTAGAATAACCTCCATATACCGGTTTATTGTCCCTATATTTATCTAAACTGTTATAGGTAGGAACAACCCCGTTTTCACAATACACCTCAATTCCCTGCTCACAAGGTTCGCAATGTCCACAAGAGTTTGAAAGCGTTCCAACCCCAGCAAGGTCTCCAACTTTAAAGTTCTTAACATGTGCTCCTATTGCTGTTACTCTACCAACGATTTCATGTCCTGGAACCATAGGGAAAATGCCGGGAAACCATTCGTTGTTTAGCTGAGCTACATCTGAATGGCATACCCCACAGTAAAGAATATCTATTTGAATATCATGAGCACCTACATCTCTGCGTTCAAACGTCCAAGGTACCAATTCACTATTTGCGCCTAAAGCTGCATAAGCTTTTGTCTGTATCATAGTATTTCATCTTATAATACAAAGTTCTGCAAATGAATGTAAAAGGCTGTTGTCCAAATCTCCGAAATGAGTATCCAAATATTCGGCTTATTTTTTCCTTTTTTGGGATTAGTTTTTTAAAGCACAATTAAAATATATCAATTCTGACTGCTTACAATTACTTATAGGATTATGAAAACAACATCTCCACAAAATATTTTAGCCTTTTTTTGATTAAAAATGAATATATTATGCATTTCCCGGATGAACACGATAAAAGGATATTGAGATTGTTGCAGCGAAACAATAAATTGACCGCGGAAGAAATGAGTTTTAAAGAAAATTTAGCCAAAGTGCGGTTCAACGCAGGATAACAAAATTGAGAAGAGAAAAGGTAATTGAGGCTGATGTGTCTATAATCTCTCGAAAGCGGCTGGGGTCGGAATTACCTGTGTAGTGGATGTGGTCTTTCACGAAGGAAGCTCAAAATCTATCGATAAATTTAAAACCGCTATGCAAAAATGTATAGAAGTAGCACAGTGTTATTATGTGACGGGAGCCTATGATTTTATCCTGATCGTTATTGTAAGGGATATGCAACATATCGAAGAGTTTTTTAAAAAGCAGCTTATGGATAATTCCGATTTAAAACATTTCTATACCCATGTCGTAATAGACAAGGTCAAAGTAAGTTATGGTATTGACATTTAAATACAAGATATTGAGGTATCTTTTTCAGCTTTTTTATTTTGTTTATTGTTACTGTTTACACATTTAATGAAGGAAAGCTGTTAATTAATTCAATTAATCTCCCAGATGGTTTTCCATTTTTTAAATTCAGAGGGTGTAATCCTGTATCGGGCGAAATTTCCTTCATGCATACTTATGAGCTCCGTTTCTACTGCTTCTGCAAATCTAGCCTGATCTTCAGGTGGTAAATTTTTAGCTTCACTTTTTATCCTAATTGAAGCTTCTTCTTTCGGCATTGCCGTCAGTATAATATTCACTATTATAGCTCTAATTTCTTCCCTGTATTTCAAACGAAATGTATCAGGTTCACCCAAAGATTGGCGTATGGCAGCATAGCGCATTGCTGACCTTTGGTACGCCCACATGAAAACATCTTTAAACAATTCAACGCGATTCTGTTCATATATACCGAGAATTCCTTTTACATAATAGGTCTCCGGCACATCTATAAATGACAAGGGGGCAAGGTTGTGACGGTTTAGGGGTATATTTGCTGCTAATCGTGAAACTCTTTTATTAACATCGTCAAAGGGTTGTAAATATGGGAAATGAACTAAAATAAAAAAAGCTTGTTCAAAAGGATTTTCAATTTGTCTTACCTTCTCCAATATGAGATCGAAGAATCCGGATATAAGTTGGGGAATACCCAAAGGGGTAAAAACAGAGTTGGTAATACCTACTCCAAATTCTCGCAATCTACCTGAAGCAGCCGGATTAGGCAAAAGGTTATTGGATAGAAGCGCATGTAAATTGAGAATAGTGTATCGGTTAAAACCAATCTCCTCGGCTGTATCTACAAGGAATTCAATCGCATCTTTATGGTTTAAAATCATTTGGGTTTCTTTGGGAGATTTATCCCCTGCAGGCTTTCCCTCGTAAATGAGCAGTTCTGTATCTAATAAAGAGTAGGTATTCCCCTCCAAACGACTGGAGTTCCATGACAGATCAATCAATAATCGGTTTAAAATCTGTTGTGCATATGTTCCTGCTGGTTGATTCTCCCCTTGCGTTTTGCCTATTTTTACTAATTTTTTTTTATCCTCAGATGTCAGATAGCTGTCTACATTAGGTCGGTAATTTTCCAAAAAATCCCTGTTATAACCAACAGGTATTCTATGAGCTTCGGATTGGGAAACAAAGGCAAGTATTTTTTTACTTTCGGGAGATAATGGAATTAAATCTTTTAACTGATTTTGTGGCTCTGTCTGCTGCTCTTTCGGAAAGTACCGTCTTGCCCGCGCTTCTCCAGATATAATGATCTGATTACGGTCTTTAAGTTCTTTAAGCCGCCGTTGTAAAGTCCGTTTTTCAATTGGAAAGTCCAATCTGGTTAAAATTCCATCAATGGATAAGCCGTCCTTGGTTAATATAGCTAAGATAGCATTTGTTTGCCGTTCCTTTTTCATAGCTTATATAGTTTGAAAATTATGACAATAGTACTTTTTTTTTGTCGCAAAAAAAGAACCAAATCAACTTTGGTTTTTGGGACGATTTTCATAAAAGATATATACAATCAACCACGAAGGAAGCTCAAAATCTATCGATAAATTTAAAACCGCCAGGCAAAAAAGTATGGAAGTAGCACAGTGTTATTATGTGACGGGAGCCTATGATTTTATCCTGATCGTTATTGTAAGGGATATGCAACATATCGAAGAGTTTTTTAAAAAGCAGCTTATGGATAATTCCGATTTAAAGCATTTCTATACCCATGTCGTAATGGACAAGGTCAAAGTAAGTTGTGGTATTGACATTTAAATACAAGATAATTGAGATGTCTTTTTCAGCTTCTTCAAATTTTCCATGAACCGGTTTGACAATCGTTTTGTCAAGCCTGCAAAGAAATCTCTTGTAGGCAGATTTGTCCATTCTGTAAGTGCGATTTGAAATATTCCGATGCTTGCGTCGAAATACTTGATGATTTTTCTCTGGTATTTCCCGGGCTTCACTTATAGGTTTGGAGGATCATCGTGTACTACCGGAATTACCACAGGGAATCTTTTATGAATTCTTTTCCGCCTGTTCAGTTTCTCCCGGAAGGAAATTTAGTTTCTTGTTTTATAAGGTCTGCATGTTTTTCAGAATGATTTTTTTATCCGCAGCAGTTTTAGCCAGTTCCAATGCCTTTTCAAAACTTTGTCTTGCTTTTTTGATATCTACCGATCGGTATAACGTTCCTAATAACGTATGATAAAGGTGATCCTTTTTTAGTATTTCCAACTTTTCAACTTCTTTTATCGCTTCTTCCGGACCCTTTATTTTGGAAATCACATAGGCACGATTAAGTGCTGCTATCGGGGAGTAGGCTATGGAGATTAACTGGTTGTATAATTCTACGATTTGCTGCCATTTTTCCGGCGAATCTTCTTTTCGGGTGTGCCAGTACGCAATTCCCGCTTCCAGATGATAAGTGGATAGGGTATCACCCCGGGAGGAACGCCCTAAAAAATAGGTCCCCTTTTCTATGAGTTCCCGATTCCATAAAGAAGTGTCCTGGTCTTCATAAAGGATCATTTCTCCGTTATTGTCCATTCTCGCTTCAAAACGGGAGGCGTGAAAACACATCAAGGCCATTAAAGCATTTACCTTCGGTACATTACAATGAGGGGTTGCCAGTAATAATGAATTCAACCGCATGGCTTCCAGACAAAAATCTTTTCGCAAAACGTTGTTGTTGGAAGTAGAGTAATAACCTTCCGAAAATACCAGGTAAATGATCTTCAGAACATTATCCAACCGATCCTCTATCTGTTTTACGGTGGGATAAGTTATAGCTATCTGCTGTTCTTTTAGTTTTTCTTTTCCTCTTTTTATCCTTTTATAGATTACTTCCCTATTGGTAAGGTAGGCCTCACAAATTTCATTAATTCCGAAACCGCATAAAAGGTTTAGCGATAAGGCTACCTGCGATTCGTCGGGTAGGGAAGGAGTGCAAAGTGCAAAGATCATGGCAAGCTGACTGTCATCTATGTTTTTTGGCGAAAGATCAACTTCTATTTCCTGGTGGAGATTTGAAAATTTATGATGGAGTTCGGGAGCAATTTTCTGATCGAAAACATGGGTATGTTTAAAGTAATTTTTGGCCTTGTTTTTTGCCACGGCATACAGCCAGGCTTCCGGATGTTCCGGAACTCCTTTTATGGGCCAGGTTTCCGTGGCTGCCAGAAATGTGTCACTCACAATATCCTCTGCAATTTCTATATATTCCATGCCAAAGAGATGAGATAACACGGAAATCATTTTCTGATGCTCCCGGCGGAATAAATGAGGTATAATCTCTTTTTCTGTCATAAACTAAAAAATGCCTGTTGTAAATATACAAAGGCATTTAATACTACGGGAAGGAATTCTTTTTGGGCAACATTCGTTCAGGCCAGCCACATGGAGGATTGAAACGATGTTTGATAAGAAAAGTACGTATAACATATATTTCCGACATCGTAGTATTCACAACTTTCTTTTCCTTTTCGAACAGCAACTTCCTGTTCATTGTTATACGCTTCGGTAATTAATACATACGAATGGGAATGAATATGGTTTTTGAGCAGCCGGTGGGCTTCTATCAATACGCTTCCGTATAATTTGTAAAATCCTCCTATTTCATAACCCGATAACTCTCCGTAATGTACTACGGCTTTGATGGTCAAATCCTTCAATTCGGGATATTTTTGCTTCAGGATCTCTGTTTCGGAATGAAAAGCATCCATCATTTTACGGAATTGAGACAAAATCCGATCGATGGAAATTGCCTTGCCCATGCGATAGAATAAAACAGCATCACCTTCTATTTCAGCCACTCGTAAAGAAAGATCATTTGCCCGAAGTACGGATTTAAGAAGTATGGGCATAATTGTTGTCCCTTCTTCGGTGGAAATTTTCTTTACGAATTTTGAATATCCGCTGATATCAACGATAAAAATAGTTCCTGATGCCGTTCGATTTCTCATCATTCTTAATTTTAGCAATAGTGTTTACCTGTTAGAAGCTGCTCTGACCGGTTAGCCTGCAGCCATCCTGATTTCAACATTTCCTCCCAATTCCAGGATCGGGCACCCCGAGGCTATTTCTGCTGCCTCTTCATAATCTTTGGCTTTGACCATGATCATTCCCCCGATGGACTCTTTTACCTCTACATACGGGCCATTGGTAACTCCTTTGTTATTTACAACCATTCCCTTTCCATCCCAGCGCTTTAGCGGGGCAGCGAGCTTATCCTGTTCTTTTAAGGTGCCAAACCACTCCTGCCAGTGTTCCAGATGCTTTTGCAATTCATTTGGAGACGGTTGTATGTCTTTTCCCATAAAATCTCTTCGGAATATTAATAAGAATTCATTCATAACGATTGTCCTTTTAAGGTTTAGATTTAAAGATACGATGAAATATTATTTGTTTTAATTAAAAAAGGAAGCCCTGCACGAAGTACAGGAGCTTCCTTTTAACCTTGATTACGAAAATTGCCCGACTTTATAACCTCCCGGTTCATTGGCAAAGGCAATATTAATACGGTTCCAGCTATTAATTGCCGTTACACCAAGTGTTAAATCAATCAGTTCCTCTTCGGTAAACTGTACTTTAACTGTTTCGTATACGTCATCCGGAACTTCCGAAGCCGTAACAGCCTCTGCCCAGGCCAGGGCAGCCCTTTCTCTGTCCGTATAATAAGGAGTTTCCTTCCAGGCGCTTAACCCGTAGATACGTTGCTCGGTTTCTCCCATAGCCCGCAGTTCTTTGGAGTGCATATCCAAACAGTATGCACAACCGTTGATCTGGGATACCCTGAAATCTATCAGCTCCAGCAATTGTTTGTCAATAGTTCCTTTTTTTAAATAAGCATTAATACCTAATAAGGATCCTATTGCTTTTTGTCCTTTTGCGAATACGTTTAATCTGGTTTTCATGAGAATAAATTTTTAATGTTATACCTTAAGAACAACCGAACTATTCATATTGGACAAAAAAATCAAAAAAAAATAAAACATGAAAAAAGCCGGAGAATATCCGGCTTTAGCACAATTTAAATAGGCTTGACCGAAACCGATTCCTTGGCGATCTTCCACCCGGACGCGGTCTTTTCCCATATCAGGGTAAAAAACATTTTTTCCGGCCTGTTGTTGAATTCCATCTCCCTGTTGACAATGACCATAGCGGTATGATCGTCCGCGTTAGCATACAAAAAGTCACTGTCTTCTCCCAGTGGAGCCAACCCTTGATCTCTACGGCTCGTAAAATAGGTAATAAGGTCACTTTTACTCATAGTGCTAACCTGATCCTTTTCATTTACCATAACGTACATCACATTATCCGAATAGACTTTTTTCAGGAAATCCACGTTATAATGTGTTGCCTCGTGAATGTGCTCTTTGGTAAGTGCAATCAATTCTTCTTTATTCATGATTATATAAAATTAAATTAATACATATTTCAGGATATGGAGATCCCTCCGTCAGCCGGAAGGATGACCCCGGTGGTCCAGTTCGATCCGGAATCGAGAAGTAAAATGGCATTGGACACAATATCCCGGACTTCTCCCCTCCGTTGCATGGGGATTTCTGCTTTTTCACTATTGTGAATGGCAGCAACGGTTTCTTCGTCAAAACCCGCGGATTTCAGAATATCCGTATTGGTCGGCCCGGGAGCCAGGGCATTTACGCGTATACCCAAAGGAGCCAGTTCCAAAGCCCAGATCCTGGTCAGCATATTTAACCCGGCCTTAGCAGAACCATATGCGCTGGTCTGCGCATAGGCCTTTATACCATGACTACTGGTGATATTTAATATTTGACCCTGTGTAGCCGTTAAAAAATCCAAACACTTTGAAGTTAATAAAGAAGGTCCGATCAAATGTGCCTGGTACATGTTTACCATGGAATCCCTGGAAATATCTTTTATACCTCCCAGCTCCACATGACCTGCACAATGCACCAGAATATGGAGTTTTCCATCCCAGTGTCTGTTGATAAAGTAGATAACCTTATCGGTATCGCCGTCGTTTAAGCTGTTGTATTCCAGAGTGCTAATTCCCGGCATTTCCTGTTTAGCCGCTTTTAACTTATCTTTGTTCCGTCCGGTAATAAGCACATCCCATCCTTTTTTATAAAAATAGGAGGCAATACCTTTACCAATACCTGAAGAACCACCTGTAATGAGAATTTTATTTTTCATTTATAACGAATTTTGAGGTAAAATTAATATTTAAATAATTGAAAAACAATAACTTACCATAGGGTTAGTAACTGGTAAGGCAGTTTGAATTATTGATTAGGAAAGGGTTATAAACGAAAAAAACTGAAAAAAAATGAGTTATAGCAGGAGAACAACTATAAATTGTGAGAACAATCCTGAAGCCGATTGTACTATTGAAGCATCACTATCGATTTTGGGCGGAAAATGGAAACTCAAGATCTATAAAGCGTTAAGACCGGGAAAGCCCTTGCGGTTTACCGAGATTAAAACCATTATGGATCCCATTTCAGATAAAACCTTATCCGCCCAGTTACGGGAAATGGAAGAAGACCATCTTTTGGCAAGAGAAGTGTTTCCTGTAGTTCCCCCAAAGGTAGAGTACCGGTTGACAGACATGGGAAGGTCTTTGGAAAGTATCTTTGTAGCTCTTGAAGAATGGGGAAAAAATTATATACGCCAGCGGTAATATCAGGTCCGTAACAGCGGTTTTCAATTTAAACGAAATAAAAAAGTTCCTTTTTTGTCCAATTTTAAAGACATGATTGTTATACCGGTGTATAACCTTTAAAATTTGACAACATGGAATTAAAACAAACATCAGACAACGGGACCTCTTCTGAGAAAAAGAAACTGTTAATTATCGGAGGCGGATTTGCTGGATTTTGGAGTGCTATGAGTGCCGTTCGGCAATCCCGGGAACTTCAGAAAACAAAGGAACTGGATATCACCCTGGTTAACGCTGACAATTATTTTACCATACGCCCGAGGCTATATGAAGTTTCTTTGGAAGGGCTACGGGTCCCACTGGATAAATACTTGAAACCCACAGGAGTTCATCAGATTATCGGAACAGCCGAGATGATTTTTCCCGATAAGAATGAAGTAACCGTAAAAACCCCGCAAGGTGTAATGGACCTGCATTACGATTATCTTGTACTTGCCACCGGGGGGACATTAAGAGCATTAAATGTGCCGGGAATAGAATACACACACAACGTAGATACCTTTAACGGGGCAAAACGTCTGGAGGATCATATCAAGGCCCTGGCCCGGAATGATTTCGGGGAAGAAGGAGCAGATACGTTCGTAGTGGCCGGAGCCGGGTTTACAGGATTGGAAACGGTAACACGGATCAGGGAAAAAGCAACTGTTTTTCAAGAAGAACATTCTCCGGAAAAAACAAATATCAGGGTTTACCTCATTGACAGGGGAGAAAAGGTAGGTAGCATGTTTTCCGAAGAAGGACAGGAATATGTAATACGTGCCTGTAAAAACCTGGGCATTGAAGTCATAAACGAAACTACCATTGACAAGATAACACCGGACGCTGTTCAGTTGAGTAACGGGCAGAACATCCCCGCCAAAACAGTGATCTGGACCATTGGCATGGTAGCCAGCTCCCTTACCAGATTTTTTAACGGAGAGAAGGATCAGTTGAATAGGCTGATAGTGGACAAATATTTGAAACTGCCGGGATATGATAATGTCATAGTAACCGGTGACGTTGCCAGTGCTTCCGTAGACGACGGCCATACAACCATAATGACATGCCAGTATGCACAGTTTATGGGGAGATGGGCAGGACATAATGCGGTTAACGACCTGTTTTCAGAGCCTCTGAAAGAATACGATCAGAAGGGATATGTGACCTGTCTTGACCTGGGAGAAGGTCAGGCCGTTTACAGTTTCGGATGGGACAGGGTGGTACAGCAGAAAGACAGGGAAGCCAGCGAAACCAAGAAATGGGTGAATACCATTCTTATTTATCCGAATGAAGATGTAGAAAAAGCATTGGCGGAGTCTTATCCGGAAATACCCCAGTTTTAAGTTAACGGAATATCTTGTGAACGGTGTAAAATGAAATAAGTATTACTTATTCGTATGTCAATTTCTTTACGCTTTTTATAAACAGTTCGAAAATTGTTTTGTAAGGTTTACAACTAAAAAGGCTTCTCATTTTCGGGGAGCCTTACACTTAATCTCAACCAAATCAGGTGGATAAAACAATAAAGGCAAACTGTTTGTCACGTTTTATATTGTCCTTGCTGGCGATTTTCGCCTTTTCTACGATCAATGCCCAATACAATATGGAACTCTTTAGACCATAAAAGAAAGAGAAATTATTTTTTCCCACTTATAATTTCCGAAAATTTAACCGCAATGGATGTCCCTATGAAAAAATCATGATTGGAAACGCTGTCTTTTGTTTCAAAGATCCGGTCCCGGCTATGCAACCAGCGGCCCTCCAATCTACAGGATATCCAGGGTGCCGGCAGATAGTCCACGTTCCATGATAATCCTGTAGTCCTAAACCCATTTGTCGTTTCTGTAGGGATGATAATCCCTGTCTTATCCTGGTAATATTCCACCCGAATTGCAGTTTTCCAGGTTTGGTTTAAAGTGAATTGGCCAATGATAATGGGGCTGAACCAAAGGTCATAAGCAGAACTATTTTTTTGCTGTTGTTGTATTCCGACATCAAAACCGGTAGTAAGTATGACCCTGTCCGTAAGTTGAAATTGGCCATATAGGTTGTTAAAATATCGCATTCGCCGGGTAGTGTCCGGATCATCCGTACCCATAAATGTACTCCAGTTCAATGTTACCCGCCCATCAGGGTTAAAAGTTACCAGGGTACCGAAAGAGGGTAGTGAATTTCCCTCCAATCGTTTAATACGTTGCCAGCCATTGCAGATCAGTACGGCAAATTTCCAGTTGTCGTTGAGAGTATAAGTGAGTTTTGTTCCCGTGAGAAAGTATGGGGAGTTCTCTGCTGATATGGAACGTGTCAACGTCGGGTTATCCATAGAAATGGCAGTTTCAAAACCGATATGTGAAGGCAAGATCCCGGCATCCAGCCAAAGCGTGTTGTTTTTGTTCAGTGATATTCCGATGCTGGCTTCAAAAATATTTTTCATAACCCCTGATTCTGCGGCATAATTATCACTGGCATAAGTACCTGCCTGCAGGGCAATACTACCCCTGAATTTTGGATGTTCCAGCTCCAGTTTTACCAATCCTAAGTTCAGGTTAAGTTCATTGTGCCGGTTGTGGTTAAAGAGAAAAGGCTGGCGATAATCTTTTCGGGGGTGATTCAGGTCATATACATAAAACACATCCATAAAACCTGAAATATATAGGGTGGGCTTTTGTTGCCAAATATGGTCTGCCTGTGCCCCACAGAGATTTACCATAAAGGTTAGGCAAGTACATAGAATTATTGACTTTCTGAGCATGGTATTGTCTTAATAAGTGAGGTATTTGCATTAAACCGCCAAATCTTCCCGGCTGGTCTTTGTTTTTAACTGGTGTTTCTTTGCCAGAATGGCCAAACCGAAGGTTAATACCCCCAATCGCCCGATAAACATTACAAAAATGACCACCAGTTTTCCCCAAGCACTCAAATTACCGGTAATTCCTGTGCTTAACCCCACTGTTCCAATGGCGGAAGTAATTTCAAACAAGATATTATCCAAAGGGAAGTCTTCTGTAAATGCCAGTAATAAAGTAGCGACAAATATGACGGAGGCGTATAGTATAAAAACCGATGTGGCCACGTACAACCGTTCTAAAGGAATGGTTTTGCCGAAGAAGGCCACCCGGCTGTTATTTCGTATTCGACTCCACATAATGGCTATCAGGGCAGTCAGGGTTGTGGATTTCAATCCTCCCCCGGTACCGGAGGGAGAAGCTCCTACATACATTAAAAGGATTACGATAAGCAGAACAGCTAATGAAAAATTTCCTATCGGAACGGTGTTAAAACCAACGGTGGTCAGTGCTGTCATGGCTTGAAAAAAGGAAGCCGTGAATTTGGAATTTCCCAAATGATCTACGGATGGCTCAAAAAAATAGATCATTGTGGTCCCGACAGCTAATAAAAGGGCAAGTACCATAAAAATAATCTTGCTGGTGTAGGTAATGCGTCTGGTTTTTCCCGATATTCTGTTCCATAAATCGGTAACCACAATAAAACCCAGGGAACCGCATATAGCTAGTACGGAAAGGATCACATTCACAGAAGTATTCCCGGCAAATTGTTCAAAACTATCGTTGTAAAGGCCGAAGCCTGCAGTGCAAAAAGCGGAAATACTGTGATAGATACTGCTCCAGATGGCAAAATTGTGCTCCACTCCCGCATTGGTGAAAGCAATATAGAGGCACAATGCTCCGATAGTCTCTATTACTACCGTGAAAATAATGACTGACCGTAAAAAATCTTTGATCTGAAATCCTTTGGGCATAGCAAACTCCGCATTTAAAATACGCTGATGCCAGTGGGTAAGATTACTCCTTTTGGATAGTAGAATAAAGGAAGTAAATGTCATATAGCCAATACCTCCTATCTGGAAAAGCAAC
The DNA here is from genome assembly GCF_052983395.1 of Sinomicrobium halophytocola. Classification (NCBI taxonomy): domain Bacteria; kingdom Pseudomonadati; phylum Bacteroidota; class Flavobacteriia; order Flavobacteriales; family Flavobacteriaceae; genus Sinomicrobium; species Sinomicrobium halophytocola. The sequence goes on along the minus strand of NZ_JBRKIT010000021.1, from coordinate 11,948 downwards.
ATCACTACAAATTGACCAAACCAGTTATAAGTATCATAAACACTTACGGTAACTAACCCGGTGGTAGAAATGGCCGAAGTAGCTATGAATAAACTGTCCAAAGCCGAAACCGCCTGTTTGTGGAAAAAAGGCAAGCATAGAAATAACCAACCTATACAAGTGTAGGTGGTAAATCCGAACAACAAATTTTGTTGAGGAGAAAGTGAGAGTTGGAACTTTCTGTATTTTTTTAAAAGACTGTGCATTGAAGTATTTTTTATTTTTATAATCGCTATTCGGGAAACCGGCCTGTTTCTTCCTGTAATGTGCTTAAATGAAATTGTAATTCTGCCAGGGTTTTTTCTATTTGCGGTTTATTGCTGAAATTTATATTAACTGTTTTGTACAGTTCCAGGATTTCATTCAGGCGAGCCTTAATATCCATCAGTTTTGTCTTAAATTCTTTTGGATAGTCTGAAGCCAGTAATCCGTTTACCTTTTCTTTGATTTCCCGATCAGACTGAAATAAATCTTTTAATCCCTCAACCTCATTTTTTTTGAATTGACGGCTTAACTCATTCACCTCAAAACAAATGGCAACAATGGTTTTACAGGCGCTTTCGTTCAAAGGGAAAGTTGCCGCTTTTTGTGGGTTCATGGTTATTTGTTTTAAGCGTGAGAATTGTTAAAAAAGAAGTACAGAAAAATGAGGGCCAGTATTCCGGTCATTATGACTGTTGGCCAAACAAGATATTTGATGTCTGTATACCAGTCACTTAATGATTGGTAGGATGCCTCTTTATCCTGATCGTTGAAGAAAAAATTCCGTTTCATTACCTGTGATATTTGAACGTTACAAAGGTCGGATGAAAGGAATATGTAAAAAATCAAGGTTTACCCTACTGGTATAAAGATTTTGTAAAGATTATTGAAACCGGTAACCGACACCGCTTTCGGTGATAATGTGTTCCGGGTGGTTGGGATTGTTTTCTATTTTTTTTCTGAGAGTACCTACAAAAACCCTTAAATACTGGGTTTCTGCCTGATAGCCATAACCCCAGATTTCTCTTAAAATATGTTGGTGGGTCAGGACCCTGCCTTCATTTTTCGCAAAAAGGGCTAAAAGATTGTATTCCGTAGAGGTGAGTTTAACGATGTCCTCATTCTTCTTTACCACCCGTGCTACCAGGTCTATTTTAAGATCACCGCAGACGATGGCAGATTCGTTGATCACATCCCGGTTCCTTCGTATGGCAGAACGTATCCTGGCCAACAATTCGCCGGTTCGGAAGGGTTTGGTCAGATAATCGGTTGCGCCGTTATCCAACGCAGTGATTATATCCTTTTCGCTGTCCCGGACGGAAAGAATAAGAACAGGCCTGTTATACCATTCCCTTAATTCCTTTAATATTTCGTGCCCGCTTTTATCAGGCAGTCCCAGGTCGAGCAGGATCAGGTCCGGAGGGTGATTTGCTGCGAGGATCAGGCCTTCCCTTCCGTTGACAGCCTGGACTACTTTATAGTCGTTGCTTTCCAGGTTAATCTGAAGCAGTTTGCGTATTTGAGGTTCGTCGTCGATGATGAGTATTTCCGCTTTATTCATTGTCCAGTGGGTTGATCGATGATGTTTCCGAGGGGATCCGGATAGTGAATTTAGCCCCACCTTCATGTTGATTTTCCAGTTGTATTTTGCCGTCAAGAGCTTCGGTAAATCCCCTGGCTATGGAAAGGCCCAATCCTGTTCCCCCGGTAGCAGAATGGGACAGCCTGTAAAACTTGTCGAAAACAAAGTCTATTTCGCTTTCCGGAAATCCCGGCCCGTTATCTGAAATGATGATCCTGCATTCGTTCCCTGTATTATCGGCCTCAATTTTAATAGTTGTTCTTTCGGGGGTGTGCTGCAAGGCATTATGGACGATATTGTGTAATACCTGCTCTGTCAATACTCTGTCGATTTTAAACAGGGGGAGGTTTTCATCCGGATCAAATGCTATACGACGCTCGCCGATATCTTCCTTATTACTTTGAATTACCCTGAAAATCAGCTCATTTATATCACACCAATCCGGATTGGGTTTTAAAACGCCTGCCTCCAGGCGGCTCATGCTCAAAAGATTTTCTACCTGCCGGTTCAGGCGAAACCCCGCAATTTCAATTTCCGAATACAGTTCCGTTTTGTTGTGATCCGACAACCTGGCCCCACTATCTTTAATCGTGTCAATAGCTCCTATAATAGTGGATATTGGTGTTCTCAATTCGTGTGACAATGAATTGAGCAGGGTATTGTACAACCGGATACTTTTTTTTCTTTCTTCTTCGTCCCGGACCTTTCTTTCATATTCCCTGATCTTAAAGGTCAGTACCGCATTGATGAGGGCGATGACAAAATACATCAAAAACATTAAGGCATCTTCCGGTGTACCGATATGAAAGGTAAATGTAGGCGGGATAAAGAAGAAGTTCCAGATCAACGCACTCAGAAGGGCTGTAACCAAAACCGGGAAAATATCGAACAACATGGCCAACAGAGAGACAATGAGCAACAGAATAAGCGCTACAACCCGGTAACCAATAAAATCTACTGAAAAAAAGGAGATGACCGAAGTCAGAATGATAAGCGAAATACTGATCAGATATTGACCGGTAGGGCTATATTTTTTTGTTCTGAACAAATTCAAACTTTTTTATTGCAAATTTAACTAATGGAATATAAAGATTTTGCAAAAATATCATACAGGTCATTCAGACACAGGGGAGATACTGTTTTCCTGGTCGTAAATTGAAAATATTCAAAGTAATCCGGCCTTGATTGAAAGGTTGAAAATCCCGCTATAGTAGAGTGTCTTATTGCGAAAACATATGATTCGGGTGTTTTCCTTCTATTCTTTACTTCGGGCCGCAGACAGCTTCGTAAATTTTAGCCACGGATACACGGATATAGCAATAGTTATTATCCGCGTATCCGTGGCTAAACAGATTTTCCGTGTAATGATTGGGTTTTATAAATTACTTCACTACCGTAGCTTCAAATTCGATTTTCAGCGTTTCGAAAAGGACTTTTACCTCCATTAAGGTAAGTGCTGTTTTGACACCGTGTTTCTTTACCCAGTCCAGGTAAATATCAAAACCGGTATCAAAGAGTTCTTCCGATGAAGTGGTGTAGACATTTAGTCGTACGATATTTTTACATTCATACCCGGCTTCTTCAATTACCCGTTCCAGGTTTTCCAGTGCCTGGACCAACTGGCTTTTCATATCGGCGTTGCTCGAAGTCCCATCCGGATTTACGGCTGCCTGCCCTGCACAATAGAGCGTGCCTTCTGCTTGTTTTACTTCTACGGCCTGTACATAGCCGCGTTCGTCCTGCCATGACCAGGGACTGAATTCTCTTTTTTCCATTTGTCTGTTTTTTGGTTAATAATTACAAATCACATGGCAAAGATGAGCACGGTATGAAGTTTAATTGCGTGATAAATATCACAATTAAGAATAGGAGAAAGCGGCTCAGGAAGAAAGCCGGCTGAGGGTTTCGCGCGAAACACCGAGGTAGGAAGCGATCAGGGTTTTAGGCACTCTTTGAAAAAGGGAAGGATAACGTTTGATCAACTGTTCGTAGCGTTCTTTTGCATTGGAACTCAGAAGGGACAAGATGCGTTGCTGTGATGCGATATGGCCCGAAGTCGCTTTTTTGAGAAAAAAATGTTCCATCTTCGGAAGGCCCGAACATAGTTTCTGATAATCTTCCAATGAAATACAGAGTACACAGGTGTCCTCCAGGCACTGTAAGGACATGGTGGCTTCGGTCTTTGAATAAAAAGCGAGAAAATCCGTCTCCCACCAGTCTTCCATAGCAAAGGATAAAATATGCTCTTTGCCAGACTCGTCGTTATATATCAGTTTTAAAAGTCCGGAAACCACAAAATAAGTATATGTTACATCTTCTCCCTGGCGAATAAGATATTCACGTTTTTTGAAGTTATGAACGGAGAAATGAGTAACGACAAATGCAAATTCATCTTCTGTTAGTGGTACTATTTCTTCTATATGTCGCCTTAACGTTTCTCGCATATGTCCGGTCTATAGAAGTTTTAGTTGAAGTCCAGTTGATCCAGGATATCACTTTTACGATTAATAACAAGGGAGTCTGCTTTTTTAAGTAACCGTTCCTTGTTGCTAAAGTAATATTTATATTTTGCCTTGTTTAGCAGGCTGATGTCGTAGTCGTCAAAATTTCCCGTTACATCCACACCTGTTTTGAACGGAACAGGAGATTTGAGTACTGAAATGTGGTAGTCATAACTCATGTCCAGGTTTTGTATTCCCCCCACGGCGAGTTGGTAACGGTCGATTTCGAGCAGTGCAGGAAGTATTTCCAGGTGGCTTTCTTCGAAGGTCATTTCCATATTCAGTTCCTTTATCGGGTTCTTTTCTTTGTTTTTGAACATAAAGGTTTTGGCGAGATCGGAAAAGGTCGGTCCGTCAAGTACCATGATATCATGGGCTTTCAAGGCAGCAATACCTTTAAGTGTGGGGATTTTTATGTCCATGTCTTTGCTCAGTTTGGCGTTACCTTTCAGCCTGAAATCGGCTTTGCCTTCAAAGGATCTGGTCATCGGGAAAAGAGAATCCAGAACAGGAAACACGCGATGGATCTGGTCCATTTCAATATTGCTCAGGTATAAGCGGAAATCGAGATCGGCTTCTTTATTGGTTTTGGCCGAGTAAGATATGTCAGCCTGCAATTGCGCTGCCAGGGTATTGAGATGAAAATCCTCCAGTTTCATTCTGCCTTCTTTAATTCTCGCTCTGCCATAGATATTGCGCATGTCCATATCACCGAATTTCAACCGGTTGATATTGGTGTTTAAGGTGAAACGAAGATTGTCCGGGATTTTAAAAGTGTGTTTTTCGCCTTTAAGAGCATCCGTTGCAACTTCCTGATCGATTTTCTCCATGTTATCTACATCCACAACTTCGTCGGGAGGAGAGGAGAATACCTGCATTAACTGATTGGCGTCTATAAAATCTGCATCTACCTCCAGGATTGCCGTCACGGGATCGCCGGATTTGAAGCCTTTGAGGTGTTGTATATTTCCGGTAAGGGTTGCATCGGAGTGTCCGAAATGGAACTTGGCGTGATCCAGGGTAATATTGTCATTTTCAAAAGAAATCCTGGAAGCAGGCATTTTAAGCGGAACACCCATTTTCGGACTGTATGCGATAAGGCGGTGAAAGTTAACGTGGCCTTTCGGGGTCCATTTTTTCGGAGCCTTTTTGTCCAGTCTCATCACGTAGTTCCCCTGTTTTATCGCTACAAAATCTTTCTTCTGACGTAAAGCCGCACTGTCTATGGTAAAACGAGATGTAATATATGCCGCTTTGCCGTCCTCTTCAGGAAAAAGCCGGGCTTCCACATTTGCTTTTTTGACTATTCCCCTCAGAGAATCCGATTTTGAAGTGAATTTAAGTGTTTTCAGACCCATCGTCACGTCGAGCTTGACTTTCTTTTCTCCTTGCTGGTCTACTTTAAGGTCAGCCGTGAGCTCTTCGGCGGTAAAATCGAGATCGTTCTTATAGACAAGTCTGGCATCCCGGATATCCACATTTCCGGCCATGTTACTCCGCTCATTTTTCTGTTGAAAGAAAGAAGTTTGCAGTTGTCTTGTACGAAACCACAAGCTGTCTTTGGGCGAATCGATATCTACATCGTCAAATTGCAGATTCCCTATCAGATTGATGTTCTCATAGTGATTGCCCGTGAGGTCATTGAGTTTAAAATTGGTTTTGAGATCGGCCTCGATATTCCCTTTGGCTTTAATGTTTTCGTCTACCGGGAAACTGGTGTAGAACTCGGTAAAGTGGATATTGCTTTTCAGGGCAATATCAAAAACAGCGTTTTCGAAAAGATGCTCTATATTCCCGGATGCGTCTATATGAACTCCCGTTCCGTTAACACGCAGATGGTCGATGGTCACCGATGAAGGAGCGGACCCATCCGGGAATAGGACAGAAGTGGCCCTGACCGACATATCCTCAATTTTTCCCGGGAAATCCGAATAGGCCAAACTTGCATGATCTATATGGAGAATGGCATCTATACGGGGTTGATGATCCTTGCCGTAAAGGCCGTTTACAGTTAGCTGAAGATCGACTTTCCCCTCGGTATCTATTTTTTCGTTATGCAGGATATGGGGAGGTATCAGTTCAACAATATTTTTAAAGGAATTGGTAACCAGCCGGGTTTCCAGGTCGGCGGATAATTCCTGCCGTTCCGGATACAGTTGTATTTGGCCCTTAGTGGAAAAGTGGATGTCGTTCAAAGAAAAATCACTCTCTTTGATATGTATTGTTCTATCGGATTGATCGTAAAAAAGTGTGGAAATTATGGTGATATTTTTTATTTGATAAGGCTTGCCTCCATCTTTGTACATGGAAATATTATCGCTCTTATTGTGAGTGTTGAGAAAAAGTCCCTTATCTCCTTTCACAGCCTTCACACGGAAATTGAAATCCTGTACCCGGTAATTGTTTTTGGAGAGCCCGTCTTCATAAAGGAGGTTCCCGTGTTGAATCTCGAGATTCTTCAGTACGATTTTCTTAAAGGAAAAATCGCTTTCGGTGGTATCGGTCGGAATAGTGTCTGTTACCAATCCCAGTACATCCCAGTTGGGATTGCCCAGGGAGTCTACCATAGCGTGTATGTCCGGACGATATAGTCTTATATTGTTAATATGGAGTTCATTTTTCGCTAGTAATTTATACATATTAAGGGTTACCTGGGCGTCGTTAAAGGCTGCCAGCGTATCCCCGGAACCGGAGTGTGCCGGGGGCAATACGGCGCCGTTTTTAAGACGGACGCCAAACCGGGGGAAACTGGAAAAAAAGGTGAGTTCTATACTTTCGCAATCTACTTCTCCGTGAATGTTTTCATTGATGATCCGTACCACCTCGGGAGTGATCTTTTCCGGAGTGAAAATAAAATTGAGGGCTATGGCAATGACTATCGACATCACTGCAAAAAATGTCAATAATACGATCCCTGCCCTTTTGAATGTTTTGCTGATCTTCATTTGTAACGGGTACTGTTTCCGGATAACAAAGATATCACGAGAAAAATATCGGGGGTCAAATCTTTTAAATTTCTTTCTTTGATAAACGAGTTCATTATAAAAGAACCGGGAAATTTAAGAAATACACAATTTTAATTAAAACTGTTTGATAAACATTCATTATATTTGGTTATAGTACATTAGACTAAAAGGTGCTCCAGGGGACAGAACGGGAGTAAAAAGAGAACCTTTCCGGTTTTGATGGGGTCAGGATCATAAACGGATTAAAGAAACTGAGAAATAATGATAAATACAGTACGCTTAAATGGTATTAACAGTATGAGGAAGTGGAGCTTTATTATTGCGCTGATGGTTAGTTTTGTGACCTACGGACAACATAAGTTCCCGTTTCAAAACCCGGAATTACCGGTAGAAGAGCGGTTGAGTGACCTGGTGTCGAGGCTTACCCCGGAAGAAAAAATAGCACAGTTGATGTCCGATGCCCCGGCAATAGAACGCCTGGGAGTACCGAAATATGACTGGTGGAATGAGGCTTTGCATGGTGTTGCCAGGGCGGGCTACGCCACTGTGTTCCCGCAATCCATAACCATAGCGGCTTCGTGGAATGAAGACCTGCTTTTTGAGGTGGCTACGGCAATTTCTGACGAAGGCAGGGCGAAGCATCATGAATATATCCGGAGAGGGCAGCACGATATTTACCAGGGACTTACCTTCTGGTCGCCCAATATCAATATTTTCCGGGACCCCCGATGGGGCAGGGGACATGAAACGTATGGGGAAGACCCGTTTCTGACAGGACAGTTGGGGCTGCAATTTGTAAAAGGACTGCAGGGCGATGACCCGGAATACTTAAAGACGGTAGCCACTGCCAAACATTTTGCCGTGCATTCCGGGCCCGAACCGTCGCGACATGAGTTTAATGTTATACCGGATAAACGCGACCTATGGGAAACCTACCTGCCTGCCTTCAGGACATTGGTTAAGGAAGGCCATGTCTATTCCGTAATGACCGCTTATAACCGGGTGAACGGCGAAGCGGCAAGCGCCAGCGAATATCTGTATGATATCCTGAGAAACAAATGGGGTTTTGAAGGATATGTAGTATCCGACTGCGGGGCGATCTCCGATATCTGGAAAACGCACAAGATAGCAGATAATGCGGCCATAGCCTCGGCACTGGCGGTAAAGGCCGGATGTGACCTGAATTGTGGAAACTCCTACGAATTCCTCAATGATGCCATTAAGGAAGGACTGGTAAGTGAACAGGACCTGGATATAGCTGTTAAAAGACTTTTCAGGGCCCGGTTTAAACTGGGGATGTTCGATAATGAAGAGCAATCCCCTTACTTTCAGATACCATTTTCAGTAAATAGCAATGCTGCTCATAATTATCTGGCAAGAAAAGCAGCACAGGAAAGTGTAGTCCTGTTGCGCAATGAAGACCAAACGCTGCCCTTATCCAAAAATGTAAAGAATATTGCTGTCATAGGCCCCAATGCGGATAATGTCCAATCCCTGTGGGGGAATTATAACGGTATTCCCGAAAAACCTGTTACCGTATTACAGGGAATAAAAAATAAATTGTCTCCGGAGGTTAATATTTTATATGAAGAAGGAAGTCCGCTGGCCGACGGTATTCCTACCATGGAGGTTATACCCTCGGTTTATTTGCAGGACGAGAACGATTTGCAGGGACTGAAGGGGGAGTATTTTGATAATAGCAACTGGGAGGGGGAACCGCTGTTTACACGACAGGACGATAATATCGATTTCCAGTGGGACATTAATACACCTGACCCCCGCTTGGAAATGAGGAATTACAGTATACGCTGGACAGGGTATCTCACCCCTCCGAAAACAGGAACGTATTACTTCAGCGATTGGGGAAAACCATTTATGCAATTTTCTATCGCAGACAAAATAGAGGGGGGAGGAAATCATAAGCACCGTGCTTCCCTGAATCCCAAAGAAATAGTTCTGAAAAAGGGAAAGAAATATAAAATAGAGGTAAAGTATAAAAACGACTACGGGGACGCTACGGCACAAATGCTTTGGAGTACTCCCAAAGAAGATCAAAGGAGCAAAGCTGTGGAAACAGCTAAAAAGGCCGATGTGATTGTTTTGGCCCTGGGACTGAACGAACGCCTGGAAGGAGAAGAGATGAGTATAGAAGTGGAGGGGTTTTCCGGGGGCGACCGTACAAAACTGGATTTACCGGAAACCCAGGAAAAACTGATGCAGGAAATTGTAGCCCTCGGCAAACCCGTGGTCCTCGTATTGCTCAATGGTAGCGCACTGTCCGTAAACTGGGCGGCAGATCATGTTCCGGCCATAGTGTCTGCCGGTTATCCCGGTCAGCAGGGCGGTAATGCCATAGCCGATGTTTTATTCGGTGATTACAATCCGGCAGGGCGGCTCCCTGTTACCTATTATAAATCCGCGGAACAGTTACCGTCTTTTGAAGATTATCATATGAAAGGACGAACCTATCGCTATTTTGATAAAGAACCTTTATACCCTTTCGGATATGGGCTCAGTTATACCAGCTTTACTTATGATAAGCTTGAAATACCTTCAGAAACAAGTATCAACGAACCTATTGCTGTTGAAGTGGAAGTAGCTAATGCGGGAGAGGCAGACGGAGATGAGGTGGTGCAGGTATATCTCAAAGACGAAAAAGCTTCTACCCCGAGGCCAAGGCACCAACTGGCAGGGTTTAAAAGGGTACATCTCAAAAAAGGAGAACGTAAAAAAGTACGGTTTACTATTCAGCCCCGGCAGCTTTCCATGATAAACGATGAGGAGAAACTGGTAATAGAACCCGGCTGGTTTACTATCACCGTTGGTGGCAAACAACCGGGATTTTCCGGCAGGTGCGATGCCGTTTCTACGGAGACCATTTCAAAACGCGTAAAGATTGTAGGTAAAACTGCGTACCTGGACTTTTAATGCTCCCGGAACTCCGGGTTACCCGGGATTTCCATAGATTCCGGAATAAACGAATCGCGGAACAGGTCGCTTTCTTCCCGTATTACCTGGTCCCGGTATTGCAGGGTCCATCCCATGGAATTGGTAAGGATGTATATTTTATGCAGTTCCGTAAGCAGCCGGTTCCGGGAATTGGACATTAAGGTAGAGTTTTTGATCTCCTTACGAAGAGAACTTTCTATCCGTTTCCGGATCTTGTTATGATCGCCGGCATCAAAACGGTTAAAGTAGTCCTGTTGTATATCGTAATACTCGATTTTAGGATTAATCTCCAGTTCCGGTGGAGGTATATAAGTGATAACCACAGTCTTTTCATCTTTGAGTATTTCCGTCTTTATTTTACTGAGATCATAGGAAACGCTTGCCGTAGCATTGACCACTACCAGGGCTTTTTTCCTTGCAGACAGTATATCGAGATAGAATTTCTTAGAATCCTCAAACGTAAAGACCTGGGCGTAATTACCTTCCGTAACGATGAGTTTCCCTACATTCTTAATCTGTTTTTCCAGTAAGGTAGTATTGTGCAGCAGCATTTCCCTGTTTTCTTTGCGATAACGGTAAAATTGCCATACACACACAAGGAGCAATGCAACTATAATAACCCTTAGCAGGGGGCGTGGTATATATTTGTGTTCTTTCAAAAGCTATGGTTTAGGTATTATATCCCCGTCTATATATATTTCTTAGAGGATCGGGATGCATAAAAATACGATTATTTTTCAGGGCGATGTATAACTTATAAACCGGTTAAGGAAGAATCTGCCTGTTTTTCGGACAGAAAAGCAAGTCTGCAAAGGGAACGAAACGTGAAAATAATGGTTTCGGGGTTGATCTGATTCCCCGACTTTAGACCTCCTGTCTTTGAAGGATCTCTTTAATAATTCTTATCCCGGGTACTTGTTTAAAATGATTTGATTTTTCAATCGTTTACATTAATTCTCTTTGAGGTTATTGTGATCTGTATTTCCAAGCAGTTCTTTTTACAGCTACTTTGTCCGGTAGCGAGGTGTCCGGAGTTAGTACTGTTTCGTAAGTTAAACGATCCACTCTCCGGTTATCATGTATTATTACTGTTGAGTAATAGGCTATTATCACTGTGAAAATCAGGATACGGTGTGCGCTCCTTCTGGTGTGGCGGATTTCTCTGACTTCGCAGTCCGCGTTCGGTAAAACCCCGGGGATACAACCAAAAGCATTTCTGCGGGTGCGATACCGGTGGGAACATAACTGTCAAACAGACGGTATCACTGCCGGCTTCCCGGCAAGTTCAGGACGGGTAGCCTCCCTGTAAAGAAGGGCCTGCCTCTGTCACGGGACCGGCATATCGTATCCCCGACCGGATAATCCGGGACCGGTTTTTGCCATTTAAGGGATTGTGTATACACTGAACCAGGTTACGTTTGCGGCATAGGTAATTGCGTATGCAGCAAACAGGATCCCTTAGGATTTCGTCCCCATCCCCTTAAGCGGTAAACGTAACCTGATAAATCGCTTAAGCAATTGCTTATGATATCACAAGCAACCCGGTAAGCGGTCAACGGAACTGTGTATGTTGTAAACAGGATCCCCCACGATTTCATATCCATTACCCTAAGCCGTAAACACAACCCGGTTAGTTGCTTAAGCAGTTGCGTGTGATTTCACAAGCTAGGGGGTAAACGGTCAACGGAACTGTGTATGCCGCAAACGAAATCCCTTAGGCCGCGTACCCATTCCCTTACGCCGCAAACAAAACCCGGTTAGCCGCCTGAGCAATTGCGTATGATTTCACAGGCAACCCGGTAAACAGTCAACGGAACTGTGTATGCCGCAAACCGGATCTCTTAGGATTTCACACCCGTTCCCTTAAGCCGTAAATATAACCCGGTAAGCCGCTTAAGCCGTTGTATGTGATTTCACAAGCAAGCCGGT
>NZ_JBRKIT010000020.1:0-30230 GCF_052983395.1 Sinomicrobium halophytocola | reverse complement strand
TATTCGCCGAACATCCTGCACGTGAAGCTGAACCCGGATAACAGTACAACCGGTAACCTCGCCCGGATGGAAAAGATTTTCAAGACATACAATCCGCAATATCCGTTTGAGTATGTATTTGCCGATGAAAATTATGCACTGAAATTCAGGAATGCCGAGCGTTCGGGAAAGTTGGCCGGACTGTTTGCTATACTTACTATTGTGATATCATGTTTAGGCCTGTTCGGGTTAGCGGCCTATATGGCCGAGAGCCGTACCAAAGAAATCGGGGTACGGAAGGTGCTCGGCGCATCGGTATGGAGCGTTACGCGGTTATTGTCTAAGGATTTTCTGAAACTGGTGATGTTATCGTTCGTCATCGCTTCCCCCATAGCCTGGTATGCCATGAACAAGTGGTTAGCCAGTTATTCGTACCGGATCGGTATCGAATGGTGGGTATTTGCCCTGACAGGGGTGCTGGCGGCATTGATTACCATCGTGACGGTGAGTTGGCAGGCCATTAAGGCGGCAGTGGCCAACCCGGTGGATAGTTTGAGGGATGAATAAGGAACTATTAGCGATTAAGCTGTAGTTATTTATTAAAAGCTATTTTCATACTTTCCTTTTAACGCTCCAGGGAAAGTCCCGGAGCGTCCTTTTCGATTTCAATTTAAAGGCATTCGGCACAATGGTTAAAATGAGCATTATACCTCCCATTACAAAACACGTTGTGGAATTGGTCACAGTATCGCCAAAATAGAAAATTCCAATAATTACTACGGTTGAAAAAGGAAGCGAACAGGCAAGAATATTGATCGCATAGTCAAGGTCAAAGGTTGGCTTTGTACCTGCATTCTTTTGTTCGAGGGCAGAAACGGCACTCATATGTGCAAAAGGCCAAAAACTGCACGAACTTTGGGGGAATACCAATAGCAGGAGTGTCATGGATTTGCTCAGACCGGGCAGTAAAAGCAAAAAGAAGCCTGTAATCAAAAAAGTCATTCCTGAACGCCACCCCAGCAACTGGAGCATAGCCCCCAGGTCTGACCACTTGATACGCACGGCCATACCGATGAACAAAAGGACCAAAGGCATCATCATTACGCTTAATTCGCCAATCGTGTTCTGCAGGAATTCGGGGAATGTACCGAGGTTCCATCCCAGGGCCAACATCACGAGGGCCACAACGATTACCATATTGATGGGTTCGTTCAGCAATGAGAGCAACAAACTCTTTAACTTGCTCGAATTTGAAGTTTCGGTTTGATCTTCAGCCCTTTTTCTGTACCAATACATAGCCAGGATGTAGAGTAAGATCAATACAAAAATCTTATTGCCCACATCGGCAAGAGCGGCAAGGGCCAGGGCATCTTCATTGAGATAGGCCATTAAAAAAGGAAAACAGGAAAGGCCGGGAGCCAGTGACGGCAAGAGCATCATTGTTGTCCTCTTTTTGCTGCCTTTTTTGATGGGAAGAAAAAACTTCATCAGGTAACGCATCGCGAAAAACAGGGAAAAATTGAAAACCAGTGCCATCAGAGGCAAAAACAACAACGACTGGTCAAGTTTTATTTTCAGCAAAGCAATAAAAATGGTTGCAGGTAAAGCCACACTGAGAATTAATATCTTGACACCCCCGAGACTTTCCTTTTTGGGCAGTTTTTTTTGAAGCAATACCCCGATGCCTATAATCAGTAATAATTCAAATGTCTGTTGCAGTGCTACATTCATAAAGTCAAAAAGGGTTAATAAAATCCCGTCAGGGGCATCATTGCCCCTGCTCAGGGAAAAGTTTAGTAAATAGTATTCCGGTCTCATCCGCGAGGCATTCCGCGAAAGGATAGAACCGTTTTTTTAGATTGTATGAACCCCCCGGGTTTTCATACTTTCCTCTGAAAGCCCTGCGGCAGAAAGGATTGTCCTTTCGGGTAAAATTCAGACGAGTACCTTCTGGAGTGAGGTAGTGAAAATTTTCATTTCCTCCATGGTACCCATACTTACACGGCACCAGTTTTTGTCCATAAATTCAAAGGCACGAACACCGACTTTCATGGCCATCATTTTTTCCAGGAACTGTTTTCCTTCCATCTCGATGGGAAAGATCATAAAACTGGTATGCGATGCCACAGGTTCGTGTCCCATGGATTTGAGGGTTTCAAAAACATAGTCCCTGGCCGCAGCATTGAGTTCCCTGGACTTATTTTGAAATTCCTGATCGTCCATACTTGCTTTTGCCGCAAAAATTGAAGTATATGAAATGCCCATACCTCCTCTGGTAACCTCATTGATCCTTGCCAGTGTTTCCGGTTGGGCAATGGCATAACCCACACGGAGGCCGGCCATGCCGTGTATTTTGGAGAAAGTACGTGCGATAATAACATCCTTACCCTCATTTACCAGCGAAACCATACTCTGTTTATGACCGTCATCGAGAAAATCCAGATAGGCCTCATCTATAAAAACAGGGACTTTTTCGGATACTCTGGAACAGAAGTCCAGTAATTCGGACGCGTCGGTTAAAGTGCCGGTAGGGTTATTGGGGTTGCATATATACACTAATTTGGTATCACGGTCTATGGCTTTTTCCATAGCCTCGAGATCGTGCGACCAGTCATCCTTTAACGGAATGGGCTTCCACGTGCCGCCCGTCGCCTCGGCTACCTTCATCAGTGACATATAGGAAGGGTCGGCGGAGACCACATTTCCGCCTTCTTTAAAGAATACCATTCCCGTTTTTTCCAGAATATCCGAAGAACCCGGTCCCATAATAATGTTCTCGGCCTTTACGCCTTCATAATCTGCGATTTTATCTATAAGATCAAATAGTTCCATCCATGCATACCTGTTTCCATGGCCCGCCATGTCTTGTAGGGCTTTAATGGCTTTTGGAGAAGGGCCATAAGGGTTTTCATTGGCATTTAACTTGGCCAGGAGCTCCGTGGGCTTTGGTATTTCGGCAGGGATATACTCCTTAAAAAACGGGCTGTAAACCACGTTGCGGCCGGAATCAAATGTTAACCGGACCTTTGGGGTTTCGCCGATTCCCATATAGGGAAGAAGGGTCATGCCACCCGCGGTCAGTACCCCTGTTCGGATCCATTCCCGTCTGCTTAATTTTTTTGTTTTCATTTGGTTAATTTTTATTTAGTTCACTTTGTCATTATTTTGCAGCAGTATTCACTGATGTGCTTCGCAATTCTTTTTAATAGGTCATCCCGACGGTCCCCGATCCCGATAGTTATCGGGACTATAGGGATAGGGAGGAATGCCTAAAGTGATTATATCGTCCCGAAAGCTTTCGGGAGGTATGACCATTTTGCTTTTAGGCATTTCATAACTCAATTTTCGTTTTCTAAATTATGGTGTTTGTTTAAAGTAACTGTTCCTGAAAAAAACCGGAACATAAAGGGCTTAAAATCAACTTAAAAGTTACCAAATAAAAGAATATCTTATATACTTCTTCCTTATTTTTACCGGTTATTCAAATTCGTAACCAAATATTATAAAATTCTCATTATGAGGTGCTTTTAAAATTAAAATTGTCATTTTCAGTTCACCTCAACCGGCTCCGTATTGGCGCCGATGTCACCGGTTGCAATGACCGTTGTACCGGAATAAAGGCTGATGTGCGCATCCAATCCGGGCAACGTATCGTAAAACGCGGTATCTGAAATAACATAGAACTTACTGTCACTGAGTTCGCCATACAACAGCCCGTCGGATTTCTTGCCAATCACATCGTAAAGGCTGATCAGGGTAGCCGATTCATCCCCGGTTATCCCCTCCATAAGACGGGTTGGGTATAAAGCACCTTCTTCGGTATTGTAAACAGATACCTGTACCAAAGTCCTGCCGAGATCATCGTGGTAGAACACCACCCTACCGTAGATAGCGGTGTCGGATTCTTCACCTATCGAATAGGCAGTGTAAGTATCCAGCGTACCCCCGCCATCTCCGGTTTCCAATTCCGGTTCCAGTCTTTCCTGGTCACAAGAGATCACTGTTAAAATGGCTATGATGACCGCTATGTTTCCTATATATTTCTTCATTGTTTTACTGTTTTATTATAGTTTTTACTAGAAGCTAAAGGTTAACCTGCCAAAATAATAACTGCCGTTCGAACCTTGCTGGTAATTGGAATACATATAGAATCCTCTTCGCTCATAATTATTTACCTCCGGATATTCGTTAAAAATATTGTTTCCTCCTACGGTAAGGCTCAGATGGTCCGAAAATGCATAGGTTATACCCAGGTCGGTCACGAATTCGGGAGTATATACCTGGTCCGGGTACCCGAATGTTCCGTCGTTCAGCGTCTGTTCGTAACTACCGAGGGCCTCTACGGAGCCGTACCTGGTGCCCCTGAGCATAGTGCTGAACCTGCCAAAAGAGTAACTAACGGTACCTATGATGGTTGAACTTGGCGTACCGGTCTCGAACTGGCCGATAGAACCTCTGTCTACATACTTTGCCGCAACCTCTTCGTCGGTTAAAACCGTATTCAGATCAGGTACATTTACCTGTTCGAATTTGTTTTCTCTAAAGGTTCCCGAAAGTGTTGCATCCAGCTTATTTCTTCCGATGAAGGTGTGGTAATTGGCAACCACTTCGATACCCTGGGTACTGACGTCGCCACCATTGATCCTGAAGCTGGCAAGACCGGGACCTATAACGGGGCTTAATGCCGGGGCTTCCGTGGCATCAAATTCGGAGGTCTGGAAAATCCGATCGGTAATATCAATTTTATAGGCATCAACGGTCAGATCCAGGTTGCGGAACAATTTGGCGGTAAAACCAAAGCTTAGGTTAGTGGAACGCTCTTCCTGCAACAAGCCGACACCTATGGCTCTTGCAGCGGCGCTACTGTTCCTGTAAAGGGTTCCGTCATAAGGCACCAGGTCTACGAAGAAAGTATAGCTGTGTGAGTAATTCAGCTCTTGCAGCGACGGCGCCCGGAAACCGTTGCTGAATGAACCTCTTATGGCAAAATTATCAGACAACAAAAGCCGTGCGGCGAGTTTACCGGTATACACATTACCAAAATCGGAATAATTTTCGGTGCGGAATGCCAGTCCCATAAAGAATTTATCGGTAAAATCCACTTCCACATCAACATAAGCTCCTATTACCGACCTGAAGTTGGTACTGGCATTTTCAGGGCCAAAACCTCTGAAACACTGACAGTTCAATGCAAAACTTTTAATTAATTCACGACTTATCCCGTTATTGGGAAGTACAATGGGCTCTCCGTTTTCATCCACTATGGGGTTACCTTCCAGGTCCTCCAGCGGAAGCCCGTCCGGGCCTACGAGCAGCTCATCGTCTTCCTTTGCGGTATAAACCCCTGCGGAACCGGCCGTCCATCCTTCTTCCTGACCTTCTTCGATCTGGTAACGTTCTACACGAAACTCAACTCCTGCAGCTATGTTAAGGCCTTCGAGGATATCATCATAATACCTTGATAAATCCAGATTTGTGGTATTCTGTAAATAATTGTGAACGCCGAGGTCCATATCCGTGGGAGAAGATTCGCCGATACTCGCGTTCCACGTATTAAACATTCCGATATTCATTTTATTTATACCCAATGTATTGCTCACATCAAAATTATAATCACCCAGCATTCCTCTCACTCCTGTGGCAAATGAGGTGTTGAACTGGTTGGTATACATTTGAGGTAAGAACCCGTTCGGGTATAGCGAATAACTGGATCTGTCGGCCTGCCCTGCCCTCCTGTAGTAACAACTAAAGCCTTCCGTGTATTTATAACCGAGATCTCCAAAAGAATAAAAATAGGCAATATCCGATAAGGGTAATTCAAGGTTGTAGGAAAGGACACCGAGATTCATTGCCGGGTTACCCGCGTAAGAAGAAACATCCTTTTGTTCGATACCTCTTGAAGCCATCAGTCCTTCCACGGTCCTCAACTCATCGGCTAGTGCCGTATTATTGCCGGCCAGGGCTTCTATTAGCTCCGGATTGGTAATGACAGGGTTTCCGTTGACATCCGTTGTTTCGTTGTTCAGATAATTACTGCTGTACAAAGGAGCCCTGCTTATGGAGAGAACAGAAGGCCTGAGGGTTCGTTTGGCCTGTTTTATGGTTCCGTTAATATTCAGAAAACCACCATTTTCGAAAGATATTCCGTAATTACCGTCAAACTGGAAATTAAACCCGTCACCTTCGAAATCGCGATTCAGCTCATTCTCTTCCGGGGTCAGCTGATCGCTGATATCGGGCTCCAGTCCGGGGTAACCGCCGGCACTTAAAGTACCGGTAAATCTGTCCGTCCCTTTTTTCAGGATAATGTTCATCACCCCGGCAATGGCATCAGATCCGTACTGTGCAGAAGCGCCATCGCGTAAAATCTCAACACGTTCCACGGATGCCGTTGGAATAAAACTCATGTCCGTGGCATTCGAACTCGAACCTGTCTGGTTGTCCAGTAATAATGCAGAGGTATGGCGTCGTTTACCATTTATAAGCACCAGCATCTGATTGGGCGCTAACCCCCTGAGTGTTGGCGGGACCACATGCGACGAAAGATCGCCGGCCTGTGACTGAAAAGCATTAAAGGAAGGAGCTGTAGCCCTCAATACATCGCCTAAATCGGTTTGAGGCATGTTTATGGCTTGTTCACTGACATTAATGACATCTACAGGGACAGGGGTCTCCAGTTTGGTACGGGATTGTCCGCGTGTTCCGATAACGATCATTTCTTCCAGTTGTTCTGCCGCCATTTCGAGCATAACATCAATGGTACTTTTTCCATGTATGGGGATTTCCCTCGTGGTTAATCCCAGGGAAGAAAAGATCAGGGTGGCATCGGGCGGAGCATCAATCGAATACACGCCGTCAAAATCGGTAATAGCACCTTTGAGCGTACCTTTGATCAGTATATCAGCGCCTGGTACGGGGGCGCCGTTATCGTCTGTAACCTTTCCCGTGACCGTAATATCCTGGGCAAAAACCCCGGACATGGTAAACAGGGATAAAATATAAAGTAACGGAATCTTCATAAAGCAATTTTTTGAAATGTTAGTTGCGTTAGTTTGTGCATGGAAAAACCATTGCAGACAGGCCTAAACCCACTGGATTATTATGCACGATATAAGTTCCGGATACTTATTTTTCCTTAAATGATTATTGTCTTTAAAAATTATGACAATGTCAATTTTAACAAATAATTATGGGAAATAAAAAGCAAAAACTGGCTTAAATCGGTTTTTTTGTGCTGCTTAATGTGTTATTTATTGAGGATATTTTAAAACATGAGCTTGATATTGACAATTTATCAGATCGGGCATCCCAGGACTTTTTTATTTTGTCATTTTAACTAAAATGATCTTTTTTATGTTTTTATTTTATTTTAAATTTTTTAAATATTAAATAGTGTTTAATGTTAAAAAAATGGCTAAATATTTATATATAAATTTATTTAAATGTTAAATAATAAATTATAAAATAATAACAGAAGTGGGGTATTTTGTCGATAAATTCTACTGAGCTGTTATTACGCGCTTTAAACAGGCATTTTTGGGAGGACGATTTGTAGAAATTTATTCCTTGGATATACTTCCGTATTGATTTTGGAAAGAGCAAGGGACAGGAAAGGGGGGAGCTGTAAATGTGAATGAAAATTCAGAATCGGAGTTGTAATTTGTTGGGATTAGAAGAAAGTTGATTTAATAATCGGGTTATGTTATTGCCGGTTGGATAGGTTTGATTTTTAACAAGTTCGGCAAAGGCGGGATTTTTTCATGATACGCCTCCCTTTACGGAAAGTTCTTTTTATCTTTTCTTTATCGCTGCTCAGGGCCGGCCGGGTGTATGAGATACTATCGTCCTGACGTTGCAGTTCCCGTTGTATCGATTCTTTTAAGCTTAAATTTCGTAAAACCGCCGTTCTTCTTTATGATCAATACATATAAATTTTAAGTAATGTAACTGCTTTAAAATCATTTTTTAAGATGTTTTTTTGTTGTTTTGGGTGTTACCAGATCCTTTTTTTGATCCCGGTCTCACGGAGATTGACATCCTTATTTTTTACGTATAACCGTTTTAAGTTTTACTTTTGAAAAGTACGATGGTAACTGCCTATGGAAACTGTTGAAGAAAAACTTAGGGAACGCATAAAGGAACTCACCTGTTTATACGAGGTTACTTCCATTATTGTTAACTGTGATTACGACCATCCGGAAATTTCGCTGGAGGCGATTGTACATTGTCTTAAAAAAGCATGGTTGTTTGAGGGAGATACCCGGGTCGTTATAAAAACCGGGGAGTACCTGTTGGGAGATGTGGTGTACGAAGAAGAGCTGGTTTCGATCAGATCGGTCATAAGGTTGTTTAACCGGGAAGAAGGGTTTATAGAGGTCGGATACCCTGCGGATAAATATGCTTTGACCGATTTCCTGGAAGAAGAACGAAAGCTCCTGGACAATGTTGGACTGGAAGTGGGAAATCTGCTGGAAAGAAAACGCATAAGGGAAAGTGAACTCGCTATAAAACGACAAATGGAGCGGGCGGACCGGCTTAATATTCTCGGGGAGATCACCGCGGGAATTGCGCATGAGCTCAACACACCCCTTACCAATATTCTAGGGTTCGCGGAATTACTGGAAAGCAGCATGGCAAATAGTGATGAGGCGGATGACCTGAACAAGATAAAGGAGAGCGCCATTTTTTGTCGTGAGGTGGTGAAGAAACTGATGTTTTTTACTTGTGAAGTCCCGCAAACCCGGAAGGAGGTCACGCTTAAACCGGTTGTAGAAAATGTGCTGCAACTGTTAAAACCCACTTTTCAAAACCGGCAATTGACACATGCGGTATCTTTCGCAAATGAAAACATAACAGTAAGGGTAGACGAGATACAGATGACGCAGGTACTTTTTAACCTGATTATGAATGCCGTATATTATTCTCCTGTAAAGGGTAAAATAGCAATAGATGTCCGGGAGACTCAGAAGAATGTAACTATGGAGATCGCCGATGAAGGACGCGGAATTCAGGAAAATATTGGAGATAAGGTCTTTGAGCCTTTCTTTACGACCAAGCCTACCGGTGAAGGTACCGGGCTCGGATTGAGTGTGGTCCACGGTATAATTACCGGTCACGGAGGACAGATTTCTCACCGTCCGGGCAATGAAGGAGGGACCGTGTTTGTCATAAAGCTTCCAAAAAAATGATCATGAGTTATCGACAGGAAAATATTCTCATAGTAGACGATGATGTGCATATACTGGAACTGGTACAACGTCATTTGCAGTCTATGGACTATCACACATATAAAGCGGTTTCCGTAAAAGAGGCCGTTTCCATCCTCAGGGATTCTCCCGTGGATCTCCTGGTGACCGACCTGAAAATGCCGGGTGTTGACGGTTTTGAATTAATACAATACGCTTCCGAACATTACCCGGAGATGCCCATACTGGTGGTAACCGGCTATATTTCTGCAAAAAACGCACTTAATATAGGCAAATCGGGGGTCGTGGATTATTTGATAAAGCCCTTCACCCGGGACGAACTCCGCAATGCGGTAACCAAGTCCGTGGAGGGGGTGAAGAAGAATAGTCAAAGGCAAAAGAAAGATGGTCCCGGGAAGCCGGACCATGCTTCCTTCCGGGAATTGACAGGCAATTCGGACGAACTGGAAAAAGTTAAGGATATCATCGGCCGGGTTAAAGACAACCGGGCCACCATACTTATACAAGGGGAAAGCGGTACGGGCAAAGAATTGATTGCCAGGGCTATTCATTACAACGGTAAGTTCTCAAGGGAACCTTTTATAGCGGTAAACTGCGGGGCGATTCCGGAGAGTTTGCTGGAGTCTGAACTTTTCGGGTATGAGAAAGGTGCGTTTACCGGGGCGGCGGAAAGCCGGATGGGGTTTTTCCAGGCAGCGGACAAAGGAACTATTTTCCTCGATGAGATAGGGAACGCATCTTTCCAGGTACAAAACGGGTTACTCCGTGTTTTGCAGGAAAAAGAAGTGACACGTGTAGGTTCCCGAAAGCCACAGAAAATGGAACTGAGGGTTATTGCCGCAACCAATAGCGATCTGCGCGAACTGGTTCGCCAGAAAAAGTTCCGGGAAGACCTGTATTACCGGTTGACTGTAGTGGAGATTGATGTTCCGCCGCTTCGCAAGCGGAAATCTGATATTCCGCTTCTGATGGAGAAATACATACGAAAATACGGAGTGGAATATAAAGACCGTTTGCTGTCCATAACACCCGAGGCCATGGAGGTTTTGTTGAGGTACGACTGGCCGGGCAATATCAGGGAACTGGAAAATATTGTGCAGAGAGCGGTGATTATGTGCGATACCCGTATTGAACTGAAAGATATTCCCGATAGCCTGAAATACAATATCGATTTTCCCGAGGATGCCTTCGTATCCCTGTCGGAAATGGAAAAGCAGTATATCCAAAAAGTACTCCGGGCTGTGGATGGCAATAAAACCAAGGCATCCGAAATTCTGGGTATAGACCGCAAAACACTGCGGAGCAAGTTGCAATAAACAAAACAGGTCACTGCCGTTCCTTGTAAAGCCTTCTACGGGCCAGGCCCTAAACTCGTAGGAGAAGGAACAAACAGGATAATCGCGTTGAAATAACTCAGAACTCCCGACTAAAAGATCTTGTCTGTTGGAGGAAGAGTCCACAACTTTTACATTCAATCCCTCTTTAATGTAGCGGGGATATTTTCCTCTCCCAGGGAAATATTCCCCGCTCTGCGTTTTCTTCCCAATCTTTGTGTTTTAAGTAATATACTGTTTATTAACGGTTTGTGTTGATGTGTGTATATGGGATCCTTTTACGGCATACCTCTTGCCTTACGGGTAGCAACTTTAACACTAAATAAAATGGAAAAATACGGAAAAAGCATTTGCTCTACCTGCAGGTACCTGGCTACGTGTGTGCTCACCGCGGAAAAGTCTTTGGTGACTTCATGCAGTGAGCATGACCATGTCTTGACACGAAAAAAGGCCGGAAAACTCAGGTATGTTTAACTGATGTATCAATCCATAATTACACACAAACACAATGATAGCACAAGAGGAAAAAGAAAAAAGACAAAAAACAGGGAAACAGGGGATGCTGGAAAATGTCCTGCGGCAATTCAATCACGCATCCGATATGCTCGGCTTAGACCCGGATATACGAAAGATCCTGGGAATCACCAATAATGAACTGGTGGTTCATTTTCCCGTGAAAATGGATAACGGGAATGTAGAGGTTTTTACCGGTTACCGGGTACAACACAATAATGCCCTGGGACCGTACAAAGGCGGACTGCGATACCACCCAACGGTTGACCTTGACGCCGCCCGGGCGCTGGCCATGTGGATGACCTGGAAGACTTCTTTGGCAGGATTGCCTTTCGGAGGCGCCAAAGGCGGGATCCAGATCGATCCTTCACAATACTCGGCAGCGGAACTGGAGCGCATTACCCGGAGGTTCACCTATGCGTTGGGAGACAATATTGGTCCTGAACTCGATATTCCCGCGCCGGATGTCAATACCAATCCGCAAACCATGGCCTGGATACTGGATACCTATATGTCTACAAAATCCCCCAACGAGAGATCCACCAATTTACATGTGGTAACAGGAAAACCGGTTGGAGCCGGAGGGTCCGAAGGAAGAGACAGGGCTACCGGGTATGGAGTGTATTTATGCATAAAGTTTTGGGCTGAGCATAATAATATTGACCTGAAAGGACGAAAATTTATCGTGCAGGGATTTGGTAACGTAGGTTACTGGGCGTCCAGGTTTCTGGAAGAAGAAGGCGCTTTGCTTATCGCGGTGCAGGACGCTTCCGGAAGCATTGTTAACCGCGATGGTATTCCGGTGGAGAAATTATCCGGGTATATGGCCGCTAATAACAATGCCATTGCAGGTTTTCCGAATGCCAAACCTCTGCGTAATGAGGAATTTTTTACGCTGGACTGTGATATATGTATACCAGCTGCCCTGGGTAACCAGATCACAGAGAAGAATGCGGGAGATATAAAAGCGCTGGTTATTGCCGAAGGAGCAAACGGTCCGACGGATGTGGCAGCGGAAAAGATCCTCCTGGAAAGGGGAGTGGCTATAATTCCGGATATCCTTTGTAATTCCGGAGGGGTAATCGGCAGTTATTTCGAATGGTTGCAAAACCGTAACGGAGAGATCTGGCAACTCGAAGAAGTTGTGGAAAAACTCCGGAAGAAGCTCCGGGAGTCTTTTAACCGGGTCATGAAAGTTACCGACGACAAGAAAACAGATATGCGTACAGCCGCTTTTATGATTGCCATCGAACGGCTGGAACAGGCATACAGGCAAAGGGGGATATTTCCGTAGTCTTTCATATCGGAAGATAAGGCCCTTGCCGGAAAAGATGTGATTATTTAACCATATGAGATGAAATACGAAAACCTGATTATTGAAAAGAGAGAGTATGTGTTGTTGAAACAACTGTTGCAATTGTCCGGATATTACAGGGACAATGTTTTTAAGAGTTCGGTAAAACACCTGAGAGATGAACTTCTTTCTGCACGGGTCTGCGATGAAGACCAGATGCCGGACGACGTTATTCGCTTCAATTCTTACGTTTCCGTAACATCCGAAGAGGGCTGGAAGAAACGTTTTCAACTGGTATTGCCTAACGATAGCGATATCAAGAAAGATAAGATTTCCATACTTACGCCTATGGGAGCGGCCGTCATGGGATATGCCGCGGGAGACTCCCTCATGTGGGAGTTCCCGGCCGGCCCGAGGTCTCTTAACATCATGAAAGTAGAACAGGATAAAAATGTATAATGGCTTAAGGCCATGTGTAAAATAAAACCGTACCCCGGGGAAAAGCCCTTTTCTTGCCGCAAAGAGTGAAAAATGGAAAATTCGTATTTGTCCCTGTTGCCCCGTATCAGCGACAGGGAGTGAGTTAAAGCGGAATGCTCCCCGGGTGAACGGTTGTTTAAATTTGAAATCTATGTATTCAAAATCATTTCACGTACACGAAGATGACAGGCTTATCATGAAGAAAAAAGATAAGGCAGAGGTTGGGAATTGGCTGGAACAGCTGGAGTTTATAAGCCGTGAGATAGCATACTTGATGCCGCTGGAAAGCAGGACTCCCGGAAACGATCTGTTGTCCCGCGAACTCTATGCCATACGCAGGGAAAATACATTGCAGATGGCCGCGCTTTGCCGTTATGAGAACAGTATGGTCAACGCCCTGGAATGCGACAATATGGAATGCGATGCTTTTTACCTGAACAACCATGAGAAAAACAGGAATTCCTATATAGGGCATCTCCGAAAATACGAAGCTTTAAAAGCCAGGGTGTTTACCAGGCTCCTGAAGGGCAGGGGAGAATAAACGTCATTATTGTTTGTACGCTTTTTTCCCCGGCTCTATATGGTAGTCAATGGAGTTAAGTGAATGGTCGGGATCGAGGAAATCCAGGATTTTATCTATAAGCTTTCCGAAACCGGAAAGGGTGTCCAGCTGGATATTCTTTCCTATGGCGCTGGAAATGGTCTCGTCCCGGTTGCCGAATTTATATCCTCCCTTCTTTATGAGCAGCAGGTTGAGAATGTGTTGCATGACCACATTGCCGAGCTGGTCGATGGAGATGGCCATTTTCAGTGCGTATTCGCCTATGCCTCTAACCGAATTGCGAACGGCGGTGTGAACAAGGCCATACAACAGCCCTATGGGGCAGGTGGTGATGAACAATACAATAGATATGGCGAAAAGTAATACGCCGATGAGCGGGCGGATCCTTTTCTTTTCTTTAACGATCATTTTTTGCCGGTTTAGGTTAAGTGATTTTAGGGCTTATGGGGCGTTTATACCAGGCTTTGCAGGTTGGATAGCATTTCTGTCGTTATGGTTTTCAGGTCGTACCGGGCTTTCCATCCCCAGTCTTTGCGGGCATTGGAATCGTCAATGCTTTGCGGCCAGGTATCCGCAATTCTCTGGCGGAAATCCGGGGCATAGCTGATCGTGAAATCCGGAATATGTTTCTTTATGGTTGCTGCCATTTCCTCCGGATTAAAGCTGATGGCGGCGAGGTTGTAGGACGATCTTACCCGGATAGATTCCGGATCGGCCTGCATAATGGAGATGGTAGCCTTTATGGCATCTTCCATATACATCATGGGCAGCACAGTGTCTTTACCGAGAAAACATTCATAAGTTCCTTGTTGTAATGCCTTGTGGTAGATTTCAATGGCATAATCTGTGGTTCCCCCTCCGGGACTGGTTTTCCAGCTGATAAGTCCCGGATAGCGTATACTCCTCACGTCGACACCGTAATTTTTGAAGTAATATTCGCACCAGCGCTCCCCGGAAAGCTTGCTGATACCATATACCGTAGCGGGCTCCATTACCGTTTGTTGCGGGGTGTCCTGTTTAGGAGTGGAAGGCCCGAAGACAGCTATCGAACTCGGCCAGAATATTTTTTGGATTTCCTTGTCCCGGGCCAGGTCAAGCACATGAAAAAGGGAATTCATATTCAGGTTCCAGGCTTTATCCGGGTATTTCTCGGCTGTAGCAGAAAGCATGGCGGCCATCAGGTATACATCCGTTATTTTATGTTTTCGTACACATGACGTTATGGCGTTTTTGTCGGTGGCATCGAGAACCTCAAAAGATCCGGACTGCATGAGTTCTTCATTACCTTCGCGGATATCGCTTGCAATAACCTGTTCGTTACCGTATAATTCCCTGAGAGCCAGGGTTAATTCGGAACCTATTTGTCCGCACGCACCTATAATCAGGATTTTCGGAGTCATAAAAATCGAAATTAAGTTTCAGGCCAAAGATAATATTTAGTCAAAAACTTTTGCTTCAAAAAGGATATAAATCCGCGATATGTTTTTCGGATGCCTTATCTTCGTAAAATGTATCCATATACGATGAAAATGACAAGACAATTTTTTTGGGTGTTTGCCGTGTTTATGGTGGTTTCATGTAAAAAGGAAAAGAAGGAAAACAAGGATGCCGGGCAGGAAGAAAAAACGGAACTTCATATAAGCCTTCCGGAATTGAGGGCGTTTGAAGGAGAAAAATCAGAAGAAATAAACGAATGGCCGCAATATGTGGAATTAAATAAGGCCATACGTCAGTTTAGAGAAGAAAAAGGCGGGGATGTGGTGTTGCAGTTGGATGATCTTCTGAAAAAAGAAAAGGAACTTTCGGATGGCGATTTTCCGGATAAATTTGATAATCCATCGGTTCGAAGCAGGCTGAGCGTGGTGAAAACGTACCTGTTGCAGACCCGCATGGAAGCCCCCGATCCTGTCCCCGAAGAATACCTGATGAAGCAAAAACTAAAGATACTGGAAGCATTTAATGACTTCGACCGGCAATTAAGTGTAATGATGAGGGGAAGTATAACCGATGAATTTCTCACTGAGATATCCAATAAGCCCCTGGCGAAAAGAGATTCCTTAAAATTGGACAGTGTGCAGGTGGATAGTACCGGAATAAAAAAATAAAAAAACAGGAGTAAAAAATGGGAAAAATAATAATCGTTCTGGCTGGGATGTTCCTGGTTTGTGGCGTACATGCCCAGAACAAAGACATAAATACGTTGCTGGATGCATGGCATAAAGCCGCGGCAGACGCGGATTTCGACAGGTATTTCGGTTATATGACTACCGATGCGGTATTTATAGGGACGGATGCTACGGAGAACTGGAAAGGAAAAGAATTCCGGGACTTTGCTAGGCCTTATTTTGATCAAGGCAAGACCTGGAACTTTACTGCCCTGGAGCGAAATGTTTATGTCGGGGCAGACGGAACAACGGCATGGTTTGATGAACTTCTGGATACACAGATGAAAATATGCCGGGGTTCGGGTGTGCTGATCAGGCAGGACGGGAAATGGAAAATACGGCATTATGTCCTTTCCATTGCCGTACCCAATGATGATATTCCACAATTGATAGAGATCAAAAAGGATACGGATAACAAGCTGATGGATAGTTTAAGGCGGAAAGGGTAGAGGAAGTCAAAACGTTAATAATGCGGGGCAAACGCATTAAAAAAATATAATTGCGACGTTTAATGGTTACAGGTTCCAAGTTACAGGTTGCATTTATATTTACACTGTACACACCTCCCAACCTGCAACTTGGAACCTGTAACCTGGAACAAAAAAACAATACTTCCAACTCCATCCCAATATATATATCGGGACTCCTCAACCCCGAACGGTAACATGGTTACCGCTTCCGGATTACCAATTACCGCTCCTCTCATATATAATGCGTTTGTCTTGGCTAATAATGTAACAAAAGAGCGTGTAAAATGTTTTTTTATTAACTTGCTGGCGGTTAATCAAAAAAGTATCATAAATGAGAAAAACATATACTAATCGTGTACTCCTGGGGGCTTTGACCCTAGGTCTCGTTGCTTCCTGTAAGCAGGAGAAGAAAGAAGAAACCGCAGAAGTGGAGAAGATTCCGGGTATAAACCTGGAATATATGGATACTACGGTTGCAGCCAAAGATGATTTTTTCCGTTTTGTCAATGGGAAATGGCTGGATTCCACTGAAATTCCGGCCGATAAAACCCGGTGGGGAAGTTTCCTCGAACTTAGGGAAAAGACGAATGGTGATGCCCTGGGAATACTGAAGGAAGCGGTAAACGACAGCACGCTCGATGCCGGTTCCGATCAGGCCAAAGCCGTCTATCTTTACGAGACCATAATGGACATGGACTCGAGAAATTCTCAGGGCGTAGCGCCGCTTAAGCCTTACCTGGAAAAGATAGATGCCATTGGGTCCGTAGAAGAACTTCAGGCTTATCTTCAGGAGATGGAGCCTTACGGAGGTGCAGGTTTCTTCGGTATAAGTGTCCGGGCAGATGCCAAAGACAGCAACAAAAATGTGGCTTATCTCGGGGCAGGGACCCTCGGATTGCCGGATAGGGACTATTATGTAGCGGATGATGCGGATTCCAAAGAAAAAAGGGAAAAGTATAAGACACACATAGCCAGGATGCTCCGGTTCATAGACTACGATGAAGAAACGGCAGCTGAAGAAGCCGAAAGGATACTGGCCTTTGAGACCAGTATGGCCGAACCGCGACTGGATAAAGTAGAACGCAGAAAACCGGAAAACAGGTATAATCCCACTTCCGTAACCGATCTTAAAAAGATGGCTTCCGGGATAAACTGGGATGAATATCTTGTTTCGCTTGACGTTGATGTGGATACCATAATCATCAGCGAAGTAAAATACTTTAAGCAGTTGCCCGGATTTTTAGCGAAAAATAACCTGGAGGACTGGAAAGCATACCTGCGTTGGACGGCCCTGAACCGTGCTGCGGGAAGATTGTCGGAAGAAATAGAAACTGCGGACTGGGAATTCTACGGAAAGACATTACAGGGAACCAAAGAGCAGGAGCCCAGGGATGAAAGAGCTTTACAGATCATCAACCGGGCCATGGGTGAGGCCCTGGGGAAATTGTATGTAGAAAAGAAATTTCCGCCGGAAGCCAAAGCCCAGGCCGAAGAGATGATCGCCAATGTTATTCGGGCATATGAGGCACGCATACAATCATTACCCTGGATGGACGAGGAAACCAAGTCCAAGGCCATTGAAAAGCTCAATAAGACAACCGTAAAAATAGGGTACCCGGATAAGTGGAAGGATTATTCCGAACTGGAAGTCAAAACTGCCGGCGACGGAGGAACTTATATGGAGAATATGCAGAATGTTTCTAACTGGAATTTTAAAAGGAACATAGAAAAGCTGGGACAGCCTGTAGACAAGAGCGAATGGTATATGGCGCCTCAGATCGTGAATGCCTATTTTAATCCTTCTTACAATGAAATCGTATTCCCGGCAGCCATATTGCAGCCTCCGTTCTTTAACTTTACTGCGGACGCAGCCGTGAATTACGGTGGAATAGGAGCGGTTATCGGCCATGAGATATCCCATAGCTTTGATGACCAGGGCGCTAAATATGATGCCGACGGAAACCTGGAAAACTGGTGGACAGATAAGGATCTCGAACAGTTTCAGGGACTTGGGAACGATCTGGCCGAACAATACAGCAGTATAGAAGTACTCCCTGAAGTATTTATAAACGGTAAATTTACCCTTGGTGAAAATATTGGAGACCTCGGTGGTGTAAATGCGGCTTATGACGGACTGCAACTCTATCTGAAGGAGCATGGCAACCCGGGGCCAATAGACGGATATACCCCGGAACAGCGTTTTTTCATGTCCTGGGCAACCGTATGGAGGTCCAAAATAAGGGAGGAAGGATTGAAAAACCAGATTAAAACAGACCCGCACTCTCCCGGACAATACAGGGCCACACAGCCACTTCTTAATGTAGATGTCTTTTATGAAGCATTTGATATAAAAGAAGGAGACGGAATGTACCTGGAACCGGAAAAAAGGGTAAAAATATGGTAACGCACGACCTTTGTTGTGTTAATTGTTAGATCAGAACCCGGTCTCCATGTATAAGGAGTCCGGGTTTTGTCGTTTTACAGGTCCAGTTTAAGCTGCTCGGGCAGCAGGCGAAAGCTTTTCCGGTGATACCTGGTTATCCCGTATTTCCGGATTGCTTCCCGGTGTTCTTTAGTGGGGTAACCTTTGTTTTTCTTCCAGTTATACATAGGGAATTCCTCATGGATTTTATCCATATAAGCATCCCGGTAAGTTTTGGCCAGTACGGATGCTGCCGCAATGCTCATATATTTGCTATCTCCTTTAATAATACACTCATGCGGAATTTTTCCGTAAGGCTTAAAACGGTTGCCGTCTACAAGGATAAATTCCGGAACAACCGAAAGTTGTTCAATAGCCCGGTGCATTCCCGTTATGGACGCATTGAGAATATTGATCTCGTCTATTTCCTCTTCAAAAACATGGCAAACGCCATAGCATAGGGCCTGTTGCTCCAGGATAGGCCTGAGTAAGTCCCTGCGAAGGACAGATAACTGTTTGGAGTCATTCAGAATATCATTGGTAAAAGTCTCCGGCAATATTACCGCTGCGGCAGTTACCGGTCCCGCAAGGCATCCTCGTCCTGCCTCGTCAGTTCCTGCCTCGAGTATTGTATGCAGATAGTTGTTTAACATATTTTTTTAGTTTTATTAACATGGTCTTAATGTGTGTAATGCATTGTTATGCAGTATTTTGATTATTATTTTTTTTTATTTTTCTCTTTGATCAGACTTTTTATGTTATATTATTAACATTTGCTTTTGTTAATTTTTTACTGTTTTTAAATATATTTTAAGATATTTGCTATTAAGCTAAATCAAATATATGTAATATGAGATCAAAAATTACTCAGATTTTGACGCTTTTATTGGCGTTCATTGTACAGTTCTCCTTTGCGCAGGAGAAAACAGTTACGGGTAATGTCACAGACGAAGACCAAGGGATGCCATTACCAGGAGTGAATATTGTAGTTAAAGGTACAAGTACCGGAACTCAAACCGATTTTGACGGAAACTACAGTATTACTGCCAGTGAAGGACAGGTATTGGTGTTTACCTATATAGGTATGGCCCCTGTAGAAAAGACCGTCGGGCCCTCTTTGACTATTAATGTGCAGATGAAAGAAGATGCACAGGCCCTGGAAGAGGTGGTAGTGACAGCAGTGGGTATAGAAAGGAAGCCGCGAGAACTTTCCTATTCCGTATCTTCCGTAAAAAGCGAAGAGCTGACCCAAACCAAGGCAGTGAATGCTGCAACAGCTATGGTGGGGAAAGTTTCCGGATTACAAATCAACACTGTTAATAATGGTGTGAACCCCGGTACCAGGGTTGTTTTACGTGGTAACAGATCGTTACTTAATAACAACGAAGCCCTTATCGTGATAGATGGTTTCCCTTCGGAAAGAGGGGTGCTGGACCGTATCAATCCCAACGATATAGAGAGTGTCAATGTGCTTAAAGGAGCCAATGCCTCAGCTTTGTACGGTTCTGAAGCTGCTAACGGGGTACTTATTATAACCACAAAAAAAGGTAGGGGCAAGCTTAATGTAACCTATACCACATCCTATCAGCACGAAACCGTGGCTTATATGCCTAAACTTCAGGACCAGTTCGGAGCCGGAGGATTTCCCGACGGGACCTTATACCCGCTGGAAAACGTGAACTGGGGCCCCAGGTATGATGGCAGGCTTGTAGATGCCAGTGAAACTCTCGATGATGGCAGAGTTTGGCAGGTACCTTTTACCCCGATTAAGGACAATCACAGGAAATTCTTCGATACAGGTGTAACCATGAGGCACGGAATTACCTTAAGCGGGGGAGATGATAATAGTGATTTTCTTCTTTCTTTGGACCAGACCAATGTAGAAGGTGTTGTGCCCAATGATGCCTACAACAGAACTAATGCCCGATTAAAGGCATCTAGAAAATACGGCAAGCTGGAAGTAGGAGGGAATTTATCCTTTTTCCGGTCACATGCCAATGTGGTTGCCGAAGAAGCAGGTCGTCAGGGCAGACCGTTGTATTGGAATATCCTGAATACGCCTTTGCACATTCCGCTTTCGGAGATGAAAAACTGGAGAACAGGTGAGTTTACCAGGAACGAAGTGTCTTACTATCGTTTTTATGAAAACCCCTATTTTATCATAGATACACAAAGAGACAAAACAGACCGTTATGAATTTAACCTGCTTACAAATGCAAAGTACGAGTTTAACGATTGGATTACTGCTGCCGTAAGGATAGGATATACCGGTAGTTCCAGGACGTTTAAAAGGGAATTGGGGCCTTATACTTATGCCTTTCATTTGGAACATACCTATTCTGAAATGGATGAGTATGGGGCAAGCACAGAAGATGAATCGACCTCTAATACCAGATTTAACAGCGATTTCCTCCTGATGTTCAATAGGGATTTGTCAGAAGACTTTTCAGCCAGCCTGACACTGGGGCATAATGTGAGGATAACCACAGAAAAAGGAATGGGACTTAGCGGTCAGAATTTATTCATCCCCGATTTTTATAATGTCTCTACCCGGACGGGAGATTTAACAGGTTTTGAAGAAACTTTTAACTACAGAAAAGTAGGGGTGTACGGAGACCTGACTATAGGGTTCAGGGACTTTTTATACTTAAACCTTACCGGTAGGAATGACTGGTCTTCAACATTGATAAAAGATAAGCGATCATACTTTTACCCAGGTGGAGGTATTTCATTTATAGCATCGGACGCATTTCCCGGAATTGTAGGCGAAAAAGGCATAAGTTACTTAAAGGCCAGCTTTAATATTACCAAATCCGGGAACGATGCACGGATCTATGCGAACAATACTCCTTTTGTGGTCCCGAATGATAATAATGAGGGATATGATGATAATTCTCCTTATACTTTCCCTTACGGTTCTACTGTAGGCTTGTCTTTGTCAAACCGGGAAGCCGATGCTAACCTGAAACCCGAATTTACGACGTCTATCGAAGCCGGCCTGGAGTTTGGCATGTTCAGGAACAGGTTAACAGGTAATATTACTTTGTATAAGACCAATACTACCGACCAGATCATACCCGTGAATGTTTCTGTAACCTCAGGAGCATCCAGCCGACTCATAAACATAGGTGAAATTGAAAACAAGGGTATAGAGGTAGATTTAAATGGTACAGTTCTCAGGTCGGAAGATTTTAGCTGGGACCTGGGAGTGAACTATTCCGGGTATGATTCTGAGGTGCTCTCGTTGATAGAAGGAGTTGATGAGCTGGATGTCGGAGGTTTTGCAGCTGCAGGTATTGTTGCAAAAGTAGGAGAGCCTTATCCTCTAATAAGGACTACGGCTTATGAAAGAGACCCTCAGGGAAGGGTAATAGTCGGGGAAAATGGTGACCCTGTCCAGTCCAGCGAGTTAAAGACACAGGGCAAAACCACTCCGGATTATCTTATAGGTTTGAATACGACTATCCGCTATAAGAATTTTAGTTTATATGCAGTTGCAGATTACAGGACGGGACATGTTTTCTATAATAATATGGTCGATGCCCTGGAATTTACCGGGTTAACCCAGCATAGTGTTACTTCGAACAGGCAGCCGTTTGTATTCCCAAATTCATCATATTCGGACGGAAACGGAGGGTACGTTGTTAATACGAATCGCCCAACATCCGGAGGAGGAAATGCATTTTGGGATAAATATAATGATGTAAAGGAGAACTACGTTACGGATGCTACAACTCTGAAGATCAGGGAAATTGCACTGAACTATTCTTTCGGTAAGGATTTGCTGGGCAAAATAGGGTTGCAGGACCTCTCTCTGGGTATATATGGCAGGAATCTTTTTACTTTCAGGCCAAAAGATAATGTCTATACCGATCCTGAATTTAACTTTACAACAGGAAATGCAATAGGTATAGGTACCCAGACCCAAACACCGCCTACCAGGCAGTATGGTGTAACTCTGACTGCTAAATTCTAAAAAAAATAGATTATGAAGACAAAAAATATATTAAAACCCACTACACTATTGTTATCTTTTTTGATGATCTTAGTAAGCTGCAGTGATGATTTCTTTGATGTCAACGAAAACCCGAATAATCCGTCAATATCGACACCCAGCCTGACCTTGCCTGTTGCACAACAGGAACTGGCCCAGTTAAATGCTACAACCATGATGTATATGGGACAGTTTTTTGTGTATAACTGGACAACACCATCTAACTGGTCGGCCAATCAGGACCTTATCAGGTATAATATAACCTCTTCTTTTAATACCGCTATTTTTGAAAGGTCATATCTCTATCTTTTTAAAAACCTTACCTATATAGAGAATTATGAGGACGAGAGTGGGTCGGTAGATTATAGTGCCTATAAAGCGATTTCTTATATCCTCAAGGGGTTCCAGTATCAATACATCGTGGATATATATGGAGATGCCCCTTATACCGAAGCCAATCAAAGAGGCGAGAATACTACGCCAAAGTACGATGATGCGGAAGCTATATATAAGGAAGTTATTGATAAATTAACTGAGGCTGTCAATATAGTACAGAACCTCCCTGTTAACGCTGAAGACCCGGAGTCACAAGACATTATTTTCGAAGGGGATATGGCCAAATGGGCGCAATTTGCCAATACCATTAAACTGAGAATGCTGATCCGTCTTAGTAATACGGGTCAGGACCAGTATATCAAAGACCAGATAGCGCTAATTGATGCTAACGGGGCCGGTTATATAACTTCTGATGTTACGGCCAACCCGGGATATAGTGATAACGAAGAAAAGCAAAGCCCTTTTTACGGGTACTTTATCAATGTTTCAACCGGACTTGACAGGGATAGAAGGGATTTTACGGCAGCTACCGATTATGTCCTTGAATATTTGATGGATACGAATGATGAACGTTACACGGCTTTATATGCCGAAGCGGCCAATGGCGGTTATAAGGGGGCAGAGCAATCTACGATTTTACCGGGAACCGGCTTTACTTCCAACGACCTGTCTAAAGTAGGTTCAGGCCTGCTAAAAGACCCTGAGCAGGACCAGCCTATAATGCTGCTTTCCGAAAGCCTGTTCCTGCAGGCCGAAGCAGTTGTAAGAGGGTATATTTCAGGAGGCGATGCCGAAGCGGAAGCCTTGTATAATGAAGCTATAGAAGAATCATTTGGGTATTTGGAAGTTGAAGACGCTCAAAGTTATTATAGCCAACCTATTGAAAATGTATCATGGGCTTCATCTCCCGATAAAATAGAGGCGATCATAACCCAAAAATGGATCGCTTTAAACGGGACCTCTTCCATAGAATCCTGGATCGAACTTACAAGGACCGGTTTCCCCCAGGGGTTGCCTGTTCCGGCGGAGTCCCCTGGGACCCGCCCCGTAAGGCTGTTATACCCGGCCTCCGAGTTGGCCAGGAACAGTAATAATGTTCCCAAACAAACGGTTCAGGATGCTTTTACACAAAATCCATTTTGGAAATAAAAAATACGACTATGAAGCATAATATATTAATCAAAATAAAATCGATTAGTTTTCTTCTTCTCATTAGCTTTTCATTGAATTCCTGTTTATTGGACGACGATGTTACGGACTTTGGTGAAGGAGTTAATTTAGTAGGGTTCTCTAGCGAAGCAGTAACTGTTAAGGCAGAGGCAAATGGAGAAGAAGTTCCGGGACAAATTCCGGTTAGGATTATTGGCCCGTCTGTGAACACCCTTAATGGTGATGTGACTGTAACGGTTAGTGTAGACCCCAGTTCCACTGCAAAAGAAGGGGTGAATTACAGGCTTGATTCCAATACTGTTACGCTATCACCTGACGGTTCCGATGTTTTTGAAGGAGTGTTGCCCGTAACCATAATCACGGATGGAGTTGAAACTCCGGTTGATGAAGCGCCTATTCTTAATTTAACTGTTACAGATGTTTCTTCTGATAGTGATTTGGTTATTAATGGGAAAACGAGTAACGTATCGGCGACTATTGCATACACATGTCCATTTGATATTAATGATTATGCAGGAACATACCTTGCTACGGAGGATGAATTTGGTATTTATATAAGTGAACCGAAACCGTTTGAAGTGATCGTCGGGCCAGGGGAAAATCAGATCACATTGGTGGATGTTGCTGCTCATCCTGAAAAATATGATGTGATAATTGATGTTGATCCTGAAACAGGGGATTTAACTGTCCCTAAACAACCTGCATTAAACACCAATAACATAGGGTATACATATGGAGAATTAAGATGGGAAGGAAGTGGGAGCAGTGCTCCTTCACCCGGACACTGTTCAGGGGTGCTGGATTTGACTTCCGCATATACAGTAAATGCCGGCTCGTTTGGCGAGTTTAGGATTGTATTTGAAAAACAGTAATTTTTTCTGAATAGTGAAATAACTATTATTATAGTTCATATGGGCAGGCACCTCTGGAAATTTTGTTCCTTGATGAGAATGGATAAACGCTGCAAGAAAAGGTAAACATTGCAATTTAAACCATCCGAAACTAGAAATAAATTTTTAGAGGTGCCTTTGCTTTACAGATAATCTTAGAAATTAATAATCCTCATAACTATGAAGCAAATTTACTATGGATCTAATCATTTTTATCGTATTTATATAACAATCTTTGCAATTTGCATATCCCTTTCCGGGTGTGAAGAAGATTTTATCCCCGCAGCACAGGAGGTTGAGCCCCAGCAACAACAGGAAGAGGGTAAAGCCATAGAAGACATCACTTTTTATGAGTTCCGGGACGAAGAACTTTTATCGAAAACCTTCGGGGAACTTGAAAGAAAAGAAAGACTCGCCGGAAAATCAAATCAAGGACTGTATAACTTTACAGTAGATTCTTCCAGGATAAGAAGAGTGATCCGGGATGGACATTCTTACTACACATTTTCGGTACGGAGGAATACTTCAAATGCAGATGCCATTGAAAATCTGGTGCTATACCGGGATAAAGACAACAATCCGAAAGCATTTCTTTTAAGATATCCCGTGACCGGGCCCCTGAAAAAGGTAGAAGGACACAATTCCATTGTTTATGAGGGCGCACCTGAGCTCCTTCCTTTGTTAAACACGGATACGAAGAAAAAAGGAGATACAGCTGCAAGGATATCGCAAATTACTTATGTGCTTTTCGTAACTTATTGTACTTGGGGAGAAAATGGAACTCATATGGCGGGGCCAGCGTGTAAAGCAGCGGGTGACGGACGTACCTTTACCGTTACCTACACTTACCAGGTTAGTATTGACAGTGGCAGTGGAGGAGGTATTCCCACAACATGGTATAGCGGGAGCAGCAGCGGAGGCGGAGGCGGAAGCGGGGATCTCGATCAGGAAGACGGTATTGTCACGGCTCCCAATATTGATGAGATGGATATGCATCTCTGGGATTTGAAAAATTTTGAAAGTGATAAATTAAACAGTAAAGAAAGGACGTATTATCACTCTGATATTAACATAAAAAATAATATTGATCGATATCTGATTGAAAGGGGTTTTTCCGGTATGTCTATGTTTGAGGCTAAAAATGCGTTAAACTTTGGTAGTATATTGTCTCTTGATTACAAGATATTTAATTGGGGGTTTAACAACAATAATAAGATTTTTGAAGAGACAGGGCTTTATTTGGTGAAAAATGATTATAGTGAAGAATCTATGGCCTTTGCCTTAATTGGCCTGATTACTTCCAAATTCGGAGGAGATGTGGATTGGGATGATCGAATTATAAATAGTCTTACAGGAAAAGCTAAATGTGTATATGAGAAAATGAAAGATAATAATGGGAGCATTAATTGGATATTGGAGAATTTTGAAGATGATGATAAACCATCCCAGTTTAATTTGGTTTTTGAAATGTCCGATACTTTAGGTTTCGAAACTAATGCTTCATTTGCTACTCCTGAACAAAGTGAAATCCTCAATACTTTCGTTATCAAGTTGAACAAAGATAGAACGGAAGAGATTAATACTACACTTACCATCGCCAGAACTATTCTCCATGAATCAATTCATGCCAGACTTTGGGAATTTGCTTATAGAAATGGAAAAACTATTAGCCCGGAGGATTTTCCTGGAGTTTATGAATATATGAGAACATATAATAAAAACTGGGATCATCAACAAATGGCTGATCATTACAGAGCTACCATAACCAAAGGTTTAAAACAATATGACAATGCGCAACATAGTGATGCGTTTTATAATGCTTTGGCCTGGGAAGGCCTGGCTGAAATAAAAGATAGAAATGGAAACAATTCCATGATCTATACTGAGGCATGGAAAGGATTGTCTCTGAGTGAGCAACAAGAGGTTTTACAAACTATTGCAAACGAAAAACAAAATGGAAGTAAAACATGTAATTAAGTTACTATTGGTTTTTATGTTACTGCCTCTTGCCGAAGGGGTTAGCCAGGAAAAATATTTACAGTATAGTCCTCAAAAAGATTCTATTATATGGAAAGGGACTAAGCAATTTTATAAAATTGATAACAACTTATTTGATGTCAGCAGGTATGATCAAATCGATACGATCACGTCTGAGCGAATACGAAAAATTCAGTTTATTTCTGTGAATGATCTATGGAAAGAAGGGCAAAGAAAAACAGATAGTGTGATTAACAATTTAAAAGATAATGAACCAATCACCTTAAATAAAACCGGAATTGAAACTAATAACCATGTTTTAAAAACCATATATATAATTGATAAATTATCTGATTGTAAATACAAGCGTACTCGTGTTTGGTGGATAGATTATTGATCCAAACGAAAAGAGCCCTTATCAAGCAATCATATAATTGCCATTGCCTTTAGTGTTTTTTGATTTTCAGTTCTGCCACCCTGTAAAAAAAATGTTTGTTTATGGGAGTGGCATCTTCCTTTTGAGAATTGTTTTTCAGAACTCCAATTTCAACAGCTCCGGCAATAACCGGAAACTCTTTCTGTGATATTTGGTGACCCCGTATTTCCTGATGGCCCCACGGTGCTCTTTGGAGGGGTAGCCCCTGTTCTTTTTCCGGTTGTACATCGGGTATTCTTCATGGATCTTTTCGCATAGGCATCGCGGTAGGTCTTGGTCAGTACAGATGCTGCGGGAATAAACGACGGATTATTTTAAATAAAATCTACCACGCTATACCTTTAATTTCTATACAACGCTCTGTGTAACTTTGTACCTGCTTTGTGAACCTTTGTGATAAAATACAGCCTGTTGCATGAAAAGCCACAAAGCGATGTCCTGAATCAAGCCGAAGGGATCACAAAATTTTTCACAAAGGTCACTAGGTTAGGAGCTTTTTTGGAGTGTTTATCCATTTTAAGCACGTATTGATGTTTAAAACATTTATGTAAGGTTTTATATAAAAAGCATCTATGTGTATAACTCAGAAAATCTATTTCCGGGAAGAACATATTTAAAGTCGCCGGGATAAAAATTGCGGCGGCTTTTTTACATCTGTAAATCCGGGATCAGGTTTAACCTTTTTTTAGTTTCCTAAATAACTTCCTTATTCTTCCAAAAAATATACCTTTGCCTTTATGCACTGCTGTAGTTTTGCAGGTGCGATATAAGAACATGGTTAAACAGGCGTTATTCTGTACATTAAGGAACCCGTTTTCAATGAAGCATATTTTTTTCGTATATATCCTGATGCTTTTCGGCCTGGTGGTTAGAGGACAGGAAGAAAAAACTCCGGGGAGAGAAAAGGATACCGTTTCCCGTTCGCTGAGGTCAACACCAAAGTCTCCCGGGGATACCTTACCGTCTATAACAGACTACAAAATCATTTCGTACAGAAGAGATACTACATATCTGGATACTTCATTGACCATTCAAAAGGAGTACAGGTATAATTATCTGAGAAAAGATAATTTCGAACTTCTCCCTTTTTCCAGTGTCGGGCAGACCTATAATTCATTGGCGCGTAACTTCAGGACAACCGGTCTGTATCCGCAACTCGGTGCCCGCTCCAAGCATTTTAATTATATGGAGGCCGAAGAGATAAGCTATTACAGTGTACCTACTCCTACTACCGACCTGTTTTTTAAGACGACGATGGAACAGGGGCAGTTGCTCGATGCTTTTATTACCATGAATACATCCAGGAGATTTAACCTTTCTATTGCCTATAAAGGTTTGCGTTCTTTAGGGAAATATCAACACATACTGTCCAGTACGGGAAATTTTCGTCTTACGGCCAATTATACCACAGAAGATGAAAAATACAGGATGAGGGTGCACTTCACCTCCCAGGATATTTTGAACCAGGAGAACGGCGGAATTTCTAACAGGGACCAATTTGAGACCGGCGATCCTGAGTTTACCGATCGGGCACGAATGGCCGTTTTTTTTGAAGATGCGGAAAACCTCCTGATAGGGAAACGTTACTTTCTGGATCACGAATATTTTTTAGTTCGTCCCGGACAAGCCTTTTCCAAATTGTCATTTGGCCATGAGTTTCAGTATGAGACAAAACTTTATAAGTTTCTTCAGGGTGCTGCGGAGGAAGATTATTTCGGAAATGCTTACCAAACATCCGATATTGAAGACCGGGCAAAGCTGAAGACGATGTACAACCGCTTAAGCCTTAATTATGGAGACCGGATTTTCGGCGATCTGAAATTTAAGGCAAGTCTGTACAATTATAATTATTATTTTAAAACCATATTGTACACCGCAGACGATATCATAGGCAATCAGTTGAAAGGAAATGAAATTGCCATAGGTGGAGAATGGGCAAAGACCATAGGAAGAGTCAACCTGAACGCGGACCTGGAAGTAAATATGGTAGGGAACCTGAGTGGTAATATCTTTAATGGAAACGCCTCTTATGATATTAATGACGACCTGAGGCTTTCCGGGTTTATTTCTTCCGTGGGCCGTATGCCTAATTTCAATTTCCTACTCTATATGAGTCAGTACCAAAACTACAATTGGCAGAACGATAATGATTTTGGTACGGAAAAGGTTTATACACTCGGAGGAACGCTGAAGTCAAAGAAATGGGGAAGCGTCACGGCCAGTTATTCCACTATAGACAATTATACCTATTTCCATGAAACTGCCGATGCCGAAGCACAACCGAATATGATACTTACGAGACCTGTGCAATATGGCGGGACGGTAAATTATCTCAAAATAAAAGGGGAGAATGAATTCCGGTTCGGAAAATTTGCTTTACATAATACTATAATGTACCAGAACGTGACGCAGGATGATCCGGTGATGAATACTCCTGAACTCATTACCAGGAATACCTTGTATTATTCTAATCACGTATTTAAAAAGGCGATGTTCCTGCAAACGGGGATCACCTTTAAATATTTTACCGAATATTATGCCGATGGATACAATCCGTTGTTAGGTGAATTTTATACACAAACCCGGGAAAAAATAGGAGGCTTTCCCTTGTTGGACTTTTTTATTAATGCCCGTGTGCGGCAAACCCGGATATATTTAAAAGCTGAACACTTTAATTCTTCCGTAAGCGGGTATGATTATTATTCCGCACCAAATTATCCTTATCGCGATTTTATAGTGCGTTTTGGGTTGGTTTGGAATTTCTTCAAATAGATTTTTGAACTTGAATAAGATGAAAATTAAAAGGATTCGGGAATTCCGAATCCGTTTTTTGTTTCCTAACTACTTCATCTTCACTGTGGCTATAAAAAAGGGATAAAAAGGTTTAAAAATATTTGGATTTGGAGTGGAAGGGGTTTTATATTTGCAGCCGCTTTTGGGGGTAGGGTGTGCGGATAGATAAGCGGAAAAAGTTCTTTTAAAAAATGTTGTAAAAAGTTTGT
>NZ_JBRKIT010000019.1:0-12883 GCF_052983395.1 Sinomicrobium halophytocola | reverse complement strand
GAAACCTTTGTTCAGGGGTTAACCCCTGAACAAAAACCGAGATTTAAGATTAATTATTAACCTGAAAAAAGGCAACCATATTCAGGCATGCCCAAGGTTTGATCAACCAACCCAGAACTACCAACTAAAAAACTCCACAATTTTATCGCGCGTTGCAAACGCTTCCTACAATGGACACCCGTTGCAGACGAGCGCCAGTTGGCGTTACTAAATCTATAGGTGTTGCCTAAATAACTTAATAACTCATTAACCTATTAACCCAATAACAACACTATAACTTTTTCACACTACTAAAGGGCTGCAATAGTTTTAAGGTTATGGTACATTGTCAATGTCTTCAACCAACTCAGAACTACCAACTAAAAGACTCCACAACTTTATAGCACGTTGCAAACGCTTCCTACAATGGGCACCCGTTGCAAACGAGCGCCAGTTGGTTATTAATGCGAATTAAGAGTCAAAAAGAGATATTGGAAATCAGCTGTATATCAATGCTTAAATTCTAAAAAAACACATTTGATCCATCTTAACTCTTTGATTTTATATGACAAAAATTCCATTCCGTAGGATTTTCCTCGATTTTTGACCCCTACCCTAAAGGGAGAAATCGAGGAAAATCGGGTTCCCTTTAGGGCTAGGGTAAAACTGATTTTCCGACCAATAGTGTCAAAATCTAATTTTGTCATATACTAAGCTCTTTGATAATAAAGAAAAATAGAAATTCAACCTTGATTCGCATTATTAAGTTATTTAGGTGTCACGCATTAACTTAATAACTCATTAACCTACTAACCCAATAACAAAACGCCAGTCAGGACAGATAAATATTATTCCTTATACAGCAAAAACCATCTTTTTCGCTATTTTTATAGGAAAGAACCCGCTTAATCATACGGTTCCTTTTTAAGAGCATGTTCAAAGAGGATTGATTGTAGCGAAAAATGATGATTTTTGTTCCATATGAAGGCTTTTTTGAGCCGCATAGCCATAGCTACGGGGCGAAAAAAAGACGAGTATGGGGCAAAAAGGACATTTTTTTAGCCAATTGAATCCTTTTTGAACATGCTCTAAGCACAAACCCAAATCCGATAACCATGAAACTATTTGAATTCAAAGAGCGTGAGGTCCTTTCCTCTCAGTTTGTCTCCGACAGGCTTCAAGACAGGGAAAATATCCTCTACGATCCGGAACACACTACTGTCGTAACCGAAAAACAAGCTCCGTATATATCCGAAATACAGGCATTGACCAAAGATGACCTCCGCGACCAGTTTATCGTCTTCCGCTTATCTGATAAAAAAGACGACCCGGCCATACTGGAATCCTCCGAGGTGACCTCATCTATTCAAGGATCGGATGCCGAACCGGATGTACTGGTCAACCTGGAAATGCAATCGTTCCATATCGGGAAAGATGTACATGTGGATAAGAATACGAGGGCCACCATGCGAATCAACATCGGGAAAGACGAAAATTCCACCGATAAATATTTCGATACTGCTTTCTGGAGTATTGCAGCCGGACTGGACCTCTACAACCAGGCCAGGAAAAAACCCGCCGATCCGAAAGACCTCAAAGCCGATTTCCGGCAGGCCTTCGGTAACCGCCCGATAGAAATTCCCGGCGGACTGGCAAAAATGACCTTCGAAGTGGTAAAGCACCGCGAACCGAAATGGTGGCAGCGCATCTTTAAATTCCTGCAATCCGGTACGGGCCAGACCCTGACATCTACCATAGGCTTCCCGGCCATTACCCATAGCGCCATAAACCTGCTGGACGAACTGCTCAACCGGCTGGACAAATCGGACCCCGAAGTGTTGTTCAAAAGCCGCCCCCTACGCCTCGCCCTGTCCGAAAAAGCCAAACTGGACTATACCGGTGGCAGCGAAAGGGTAAAGATCGGCTCCCTGTCCCCCGGATTCTGTGTCCTTGCGCGGGGAAAAGATTTTAAGATTTTTGGGGATTCCGATGCTTTCTACTATCCTACCTACGGAAAACTTGTCCCCTCCGGTATCAGCAATACGGACCTGGTTAGCGGAAACTACGAAGATCCTTTCGAAAATGTCACCTATGCCATCTTCCGGATAGGAATGAAACAGCACAAACTGGATCCTACCTTTAATTACGGGTCATAACGAGGTTTGTTTTGCCACCGCCTGTCCCGACCAAATCGGGAGATACACGGATATGGTTATAATATAACGTTGCAAAACACCGTTTTGGAAGCTCTTCAGAGAGAAGCGCGACGTATTTGGCCTGTCATGTCAATAGGCTACGAAGTCGGAGACATTCGCCAGAGCTTGATCGGGATTATTTATTGATTATTAAGTTATTTAGGTGTCAAGCATTAACTTAATAACTCATTAACCTACTAACCCAATAACAAAACGCCGGTTGGCAAGTCTGTTTTGCCACGGATACACGGATATGGTAATAGTTGTTCTTAAAACTATTCGTGTATTCGTGGCAAAAGTTTATAGAAATACTTTACTTTTTTGAAGACGGCAACCTGCTCCCCAGCCATTTGATCTGGCCGTTATGGTTGGATTCATGTTCGCATACGTGAAACCATTTGCAGTAATTGTTGGTAGGACCCCATGGCCAGTCTTTATCTACTTTCATGAGCCACTCGTCGTCCCTTTTGGCAAATTCCGCCAGGGTGTGCTCACGGACTTCCTTTA
The DNA here is from genome assembly GCF_052983395.1 of Sinomicrobium halophytocola. NCBI lineage: Bacteria > Pseudomonadati > Bacteroidota > Flavobacteriia > Flavobacteriales > Flavobacteriaceae > Sinomicrobium > Sinomicrobium halophytocola. The sequence continues at coordinate 10,202 of NZ_JBRKIT010000019.1, read as the reverse complement.
ACGCATCCAGGTAAAAATCCAGGTCATGCCCCTTGATGGTTGCCCTGGCCTCGTCTCCCAGCCCGGAAGCTACGCTCCATTTTTCCGCATCTTCCTCCGGCCAGTCTCCCCATGTTCTCCCCTCAAAAGTATGGAGCTGGTAAAACCTTTCGGTAGCGGCCAGGTGCAGCAACATAGCACCGATACTATTGGAATCATCATCATATATATAATCCAGGTCTTCCACGCTCATCTCTTTTACAGGCATGAGAATGATATAGCGCATCCAGTTCAGCATAGATACCAGGGTGCCGACATGCGGGGAAAAACCTTCTTTGGGACCGATGATGTTAAGGTCATCTTTTGCTGTCATGGCAGGACCGAGATGTATCGGGGTTGCCCCGGTAAGGGTAAACATACTGCCTGCCCCCACTGTAAAAAGGGAGGATTGTTTGATAAATTTTCTGCGGTTTAAAGTTTTCATATTGGTTAAGTTTTAAATTATATAAAGTTGAAATGTGATATAATCATTTTATACTATGAACAACATTTTGGAAACTGCTCTGCGAAGTTTGCAACTTCGCAGCTTAAACCTTCAATAAAAAGAAAGAAACGAAAAACGCCTCTCTGAGGTGTATCCCCGCTCTCCGAAGTGTCGTATATTCTGCGAATGTCTCTGACTTCGCAGCGCTAGTATTACATTTACGCGATGGCTGGAAAAGGATAAATGCTTAGTACAACATCCCGAAGGCCCAAAGTGGAATATGGAGCACGGGAAAGTCCACATCGTCAACAACGACAAAAGCATGCTCCATCCCTTCAATCTGCTTGCGTCCTTTCTGTCTTCCGCCAATTTCAAATACATAGGTATCGTTTATGGTAAAGTCGCCTTGCCTGGGGAGGGATATTTTATGATGTACTGCCAATTGTGATGCAAAAAATGTTTCACGCAAATTACCTTTATCTGTGGCATTGGGAGCCAATGCAAAAGCCAGATTGGGGTTGTCCAAAAAGATCTTTTCCGGTTTTTGCAAGGTGCTCACACTTATTCCTGCCGGATAAACCTGTCTTATAAGCTGTGCTTCATCCAAAAAATTCAGGTATTCGTTGATCGTGTTTCGGTGTATGTGACTTTTTCTGGCCAGTTCCGAAATATTGGGTTTGAACGGAACATTGGCCGAAAGAATGTATAAAAGCTGTAGCAGTTTTCGGGCATTCCTGATGTCAAACCCCGATAGCTGCGCCATATCGTACTCCACGATAATGCGGATGACCTGTTGCAGTCGTGTAGCAAAACTTTCTTCATCTTCCAGTGAAAACGGGTAGTACCCTTGTTGCAGGTATTCCTCAAAATACTCTAATGGCCGGAATTTTTTGGGAAATTTATGTTGCCATGCTTGCGTGCCGCTGATAATTTCATCAAACGACAGGACAGGCAGCTCTGATCCGTATTTGAAATTCATATATTCCCTGTACGACATTCCATAAAGCGTGTACATCAATGCCCGGCGGCTCAAATCCACCTCTTCTTTTGCTATATCTATAATGGAGGAACCAGTGAATACGATTTGCAGGTCATCGTATTCATCATAGAGGTTTTTAATATGCTGCGACCAGGTGGGGTACTTATGTACTTCATCCAAAAACAGCACCCTTCCACCTCCGTTGTAAAAAAGCCTGGCGGTATCTGCCAGATCCGAATCGGTAAAATACAAATCATCCAACGTCCAGTAAGCTGCCTGGTTCGGCGGAAGCCTCAGCGCTTTTAACCGTTGCAGCAACAAGGTGGTTTTTCCTGTTCCCCTGGCTCCTTTAATACCTATCAATCTATTCTTCCACAATATGTTATCAAACAGATAACGAACGCTGTCTGTCTTTACTCCACGAACTAATCTCACCGACTTATTTAGTAATGCCTCCATATATTGCCCATTCTAAAGTGCAATTTAAACTATTTTTTGCACATTTAAAAATGCGCTATTTCGTATTTAGTGCACATCGCATTGTGTAATCATACTAAAATAATCACTACTGCCAGGTTAAGGACTTATTCATATCCCCCGCTCTGCGAAGTCGGAGACATGCGAGCCCGGAACACTTCGTTGAGCGAGTAATTACCAACCAATATTTTTGAATTGTTTATTGTCAGATAGATATTTTCGAGCTATTATTCTTCCTTTTTCTTCTTCTAAGAGTTGTAATCTACCATCTTTCATTACTTCTGTAACAGCAAAGGAATATTCTGCTTGATTTTCCCCTCCCTCAATCATCAGATCATAACCTTCGTCATAGATATGTATAGTAATGATGTAATTATCAAACAAATATGATTCCAAAATCTCAGGGTTACTTATCCTACCTTCAAAAACTTTTATCCAAGATATTATTTCATTGTTTTTTAACAACAATAACCATCCTATTACTTCATCATGTGTCATTTCATTATTGCCTTTCAACTGAGGATACTCATTAGAATAAAGCACCAAGTCATATTTAAAAACACTTTTCTTACCATATATGTAGTTATCGATATTGGAAGGGGGAGACAGAAAAGTTAGCTTAGCCGTTTCAATCTTATTATCCAAAAAATATAAATTCAAATATTCAGGCAACTCATGAGTAATGTTTAAAACATTCTTTTCTTTCTTTCTTTCATTTTTAAATATAGATACAATGTTCTTATCATATCTCGTCACTTTTGTTTCTTGCCTATTTGAGCAACTAAAAAAAAATGAAATCAATATTATTACTTTAATTAATTTTTTTTTATTCATTTCTGTACATTATTTAGGAATGTAGTTAATAGTTTTAAAACCAAAAAATTTATAATCAAAAAAAGATTGAAAATTTGATGGACTAAAATACGCCCCATTAAGCAAATAATGATGGTTATTCAAAAGATGAACTCCCCATTTTTGAGCCTGATCCCAATGCCATTGATGTATAATCCTATGGGCATGTTTTGTAGAAAAAGAGGGGACCTTTAATCCAAAATAAGCATGCATATATTCATGATGCATAGTCATATACAATTGGGCTGAGCTTCTAAAAGCAGACTTTGATAAATAAACTGATACATTCTTACCGCCCAATCCTAACCATCCTGATTTCCTAACGGCGGTTAATCCATTAACAGGTTTATTTTTGGAATTAAAAAGATATCCGTTCTTAGACGTATATCCTGAGGGATGTGTTCCATCTGCATATAAATTGTCCACATTCTCGGAAAGTCTCTTTAGCTCAGTATGAGAATCTGAAAACTCTTTTGCAGACTCATTGGAATATTCAACCTCCTTACCTATTCCTGCAAAAGAATCATCATAAGGCATTTCCATGGTTCCCTCTCCTGACCAAAAATCCAATCCCATTTTTCCGGCACGGATACCACTAATCGTCCCATTCACCACTCCTCCTATGGCTCCTCCTATGAGACCTCCCTTTAAACCTGCTCCCAGCCCAGCTCCAAAACTTGCTCCATCCATCCAGGCATTTCCAGCAGCTCCAACAAAGCCTCCTCCAAAGCCCCCTGCAAACCCTGAGGTAAAGCCCTGCACAAAACCTAAGGTTGTTGCTATTTTACTGCCAAAGAATGTACCACCAGCTACCACATTTCCAACCCCAGCGCCAATAGCTCCCGCTGCTGCGCCAATCAAAGCACCTCCAAGAATCTTACCAAAATTAGCCCCGGGTCTTATGGCCTGGGTAACTGCACCGACAAGAGCTCCTATTCCTACCGCTATCCAGAAAAACTCCCCGTTCTGGTCTACATACATTAACGGATTGTTCAAGACATACCCGTACCGGTTAAAATTCTGGGTATTAAACGGGTCCTGCACATAATTATCCGGCATCAAAAAGCGGTGCATCACCGGGTCGTATAACCGGCCGTTCATATGCACCAGGCCCCCTTCGACTCCGCTCAGGGACCACAAGTGCTCATGTCCGGTATACCCTCTGTCTAAAATAGTAAAATTATTTAAGGCCGTACCCGAACCGTTGGTCAATTTTACAATATTACCCCAGGCATCGAAATGCCGCTTTTCTTTGACCGTCCCGTTTTTGTCCGTAATGGACAGTATACTTCCCAGGTAATCCCGGTGCAGGTAATAATAATTGTTGGTTGTCGTGGTCCCCTGGTCCGAGTGCCATATTAACGGGGCGCTGTAGGCATCGCCTCCTATATAGGTGATAAAGGTCGTCTTCCCGGTCTGGGTGTCTTCCTTGATCTCCATACTGCCGTCCGCACTGTAGTGTTTGCGGTAGCGCCGTTGCATTTTATCACTGTCTTCCCCTCCGTAGTACATATGCGACCTACCCATGGCGGCATTATACTGGAAACTGATCCGTTCTTTGCCTTGTTCGTGTATCTCTACAGGGCTTTTAAAGGCATTGTAGCTGATCTTCTGTTCCGGATGATCCTGGTAATATTGCCGGGCGGCTTCCGTACTTCCGGGGATCAGGGCTTCCTCATCTATGGTGATCTTGGTATTCTGGTAGGATACCCCGGCATAGGCATAATTACCAATAGCGCTGTTTTTTGTGATCCTGCCCCGCCCGTCATAGGTCTGGCTGTTATTCCCGTTGTTATCATTAAAATGGGTAAGCCTGTCCAGGTTGTCGTACTGGAACGTCTCGTTCCAGCTAAACATGCTATTGCTACGGCTGGTCAGCGTTCCTTTCTGGGCATTAAAATCATATCCCAGGGTAGCCAGGGTGGTCACCGTCCCGGCGGATGAGATCTTCTGGGTCTTCCGCTGAGTGGGGAACCCATAAGCATCATAGGAATTTACCTGTTTGAGCGAGGCGCCCAGGGCAACCTCCGTCAACTGCCCCCGGGCATTCCTGCCGGTTACTTCCCAGAGAATGTCTTGTGTGGCATTATCCGATATACGCTTTAAACCTCCATTCTGGTAAACTCTTTTTATCTTTTTGGTACTGGTGTTACTGTTCGCCCTGTTTTTTGCGATAAACTCTTCTTCCTGTACCCGGTTAAAACCGTCATAGGTATACTTCCTGGTGAAAACCGCATGCGGGTTGGTCTCTACTAGCTGCTTTACCAGTTGCGGATGGGTCGTATCATACGTCAGGGCATAGACCGTATTGTTCCCGTCAGCATTGGTCAATGTGGTTTTGGTAGGAAGATTGATTTCATGATCATAGGTATATACCCATGACATATCAGTATGATCGCCTTCGAGTTTTTTGCTTACCAGTTTGCCAAAATTGTCATATTCATAGGTTGTTGTCCCCTTGGGGGTTGTTTCCTTGGTGATTTCCCCGTAACCGTTGTATTCATAGGTATAGACCCCCGCCGAGGGGTCGGTAAGTTTGGTTTTCCTGCCCCAGCCGTCCTGTTCGGTACGCTGAACGGAGCCCCCGTAGTCGGCGGTTTTCAGGGTACCATTGGCGTAATAGGTATAGTTAATAGTTCCCCCGGGGTCCGTCACTTTCTCCACATTGCCCAGGGCATCCTTGGTGGTGGTTATTGTTTTGGTACCGTCACTTACGGTGGTGGTCAGCCCGTTATAAGTCATCGTAGTGGCCTTCCCGGTATGGGAGGTGGTCCGTTTTATTCTGCCGTATCGATCATACTCCGTGGTATTCCATTTTGCGGCTCCTCCTATATAGGGTTCGCTCACCTCCACTTCACGCCCCAGGTGATCGTATTTGACGGTTTTTTTTACCCATTGCCCCAGGACATCCTTTTCCTGTACCCGGATCAACTGCCCCAGCATATCATATACAGAGACCTTGCTACTGCCGTCATCCCCGGTTTCGGTTATCGTTGCATCATAACCGGATTTGGTGTAAGTTGTCGTGACACTGTTGCCCCGGTAATTGGTTACCTTAATGACCTTGCCCCACGGATCGTAATCGTAAGTCGTCGCCTGGCTTAAAGGGTTGGTTTCTTTTTTCAGATTACCGTTATCAGGATCGTAGGTATAGGAGGTTTTCAGACCTTCCGGATCGGTAGCGGTTTCCAGGAAGCGGCCACTGTCATCATAGGTATATGAGGTGACCCGGGGAGCAGTACCATCGGGAGGTGTAATCGTCTTCTTTTCTATATTCCCTAAATCATCATACTCCCGCTCTTCTATTATAAAATCCGTACCATTGCCCTTGCTTTTTATTTCCGTAAGGAAAAACCCGGTATAGTCATAATCTTCTTCGGTAATATAGGTATTGCCATAGGCGGTACGGGTTTCCATTTTTTTCGTAGGCCGTCCTATATAATAAGTAGTTCCGGTACTGTTTTCATATGCCATGGTTACCGTATGCGTTCCCTTTCCGGAGTTATCGGTGTGCTCTCTTAAAAGATTCTTATAGCTATCGTAACCATAGGTCTTTGTAGTAAGTGTTTCGTTCAGGAGGTCTTTACCAACCACCATTGTCGGGACATTGACAAACACTTTATTGCTGCGGGTTTCCGAGTTATACCTGTAATCGGTACGGGAAATATAATCGTTCTCGGGCGATGAAGCCCCGTCATTGGCTGCCGTACCCTGCATCTTCGCATGAAACGCACCATTACTTCCATTAGCGGAAAAACCGGGTTTGAGCGTTATGGACTGGACAGCCGTTTTAGTCCCGGTGGTGGCTGAGGACAGGGTTATATCCAGGGGAGCCGGTTCCGGAAGAAAACCGGATCCATTGCTAATTGGACCGATAGAAGTAAATTCAACTGTTGTCGCTCCGCGAAGTTGCGGATTGTGATACGATGTACTGTATATCCTATCGGAATAATCTTTATGCCAGTTGGTCCGGGTCAGCTTTTTATAACCCAGAAAACCAAGTCCTTCGGCATGTGTAACAGCCCCATGATAGGAAAACAGTTGCTCAATGGTAGTGATCCTTAACCCAGATCGTTCCAGTTTACTCACGACATGTGTCCCTAATGAAGTTCCGATATCAATATACGGATATACTTCTTCATTTGCACCGGAATAAGGCTGTAATTCTCCTATAGCATTGGGATCCAGAGCACTATAAGTTATACTTTCCTTTACATTATTATTTACTACCGAACGTAGTTTTACATCTTCCCGGTGATCCTTTAAAAAGCGAAAAATACTCACCCGGTTATTACTGATGCTGGCAAAATCCAGGTTAGCATTGGGACGATCGGAAGTCAAGAATATTGGGATGGGAAAGTTCTTTACATCCCCGTTTTTTTCTCCTGTTCTCCAATAAGTAAATGCTGGTCGGGTATAGGTGGTAGAAGGGGTATTGGTATAAGCCATTACCTTTTGTGTCCCTTCCCTGGTATCAGAATAGGTAATAGTACGGTAATCGATAATATCCGTACGTCCATCCCCGTTGATATCCACAGGAATAAGGTTATACCCAAACAAAATGCTTCCGGTATTGCTAAAATTGGTTTCCTTATACTGAAAAGGATAGGTAATTTCACTTTTTATGAACGCTTTTCCATCAGACATGAATACCGAAAACAGGCTGCTGCTATTAGCCGTAGGAATCATAAAATCCGTTTTACCATCCCCGTTATAATCGCCTAACAATATGGGAAATCCTGTTTTTATACGTGAATCTGGTGTTTCCCACAATAATTGCAACTTATTGTTATTATTCATTCCATAAACAAACATCTTCTCGGATGTCACGTGAAGGATATTGGTCTTACCGTCCCCGGTAACGTCGGCCGTAAGGAATGCATCACCATAGGAGTAAGCTTTCCTTAAGTCTGCCGATCTGGTAACATATTCAGATTGGGACTCACGTCTTCGGTCCAGCTCTATCAGGTACGTCATCGAAGCGTTTACATGAACCGGCCCTGCACAATTCTCATCCCTCGGATGGCATGGATAATAGGTATAAGGTTTTGTTATAGCCATAACATCGGATAATCCATCACCATTAAAATCACCGGAGATATAAGTTTTCAGGATATGACCTTCTTCCCCGTGATACGAAGTATAAGTAGGCGCCTTCCAAACTTTTGTATAGTGTAGTCCCAGGTACATGCCGGTGGAAGGAATTCCCGCTCCATAAACCTTGAATCGCACATCACTGTTCCCGTCTTTTTGCACCACGGCAACTCCCTGCCTGGAAGGCGCCCTGTTGTAATTGTCCAGGTAATTTACAGTGAATATTTCTTCGAAAAGGCCAGTGTTGTATGTTTCTCCGAAGTTAAAACTTCCCCCCCGATCTTGTATATCGGTAAACAACCAGAATTTCTTTTTCTTATCGCTGCCAGACGTAGGATACAGGATAAAATCCATTTTTCCATTGCCCGTAAAGTCTCCGGTCGCGGTTTGTGCGTTATTTTGCCCGATATCACCAATAGACAAGGTTCCGGGTACACTTTCAGGCTCAATGATAGTGCCGCTATTTGTATAATTAAAAGTTATCGGGTCATAACTTTTTGTTCCGTTCTCACTTTTTTCCTGGATACTGATCAGGCGTTGATAACCCAAAGTGGTCAGACCGTGAGACAATACATAATTCCGATACCCCGAGCCATTTCCCTTAACCTTTATTTCGCTAAGGATATTGGTACGAACAAAGCTTATCCCCCCTATATAAGCCTGCTCCGCACGCTCCCGGTCGGTATATACGAATTCTATTTCGTTAATCTGGGTAGCTGTATCCTTACTCCCATATTTTATGGTTTTGATACTTATTCCGTTATATCCCGATATATAACTGTAATTTACCCGTATTCCCTGAGGGTTCTCCCAATAAGTAATGGCAAAATCAGTGCGGCTTCGGGAACCTGAGCCATTGCCGTAAACAGCAAAAGAACCATCCGGATAAAGAACCTCAAAATAAGCCGGGCCATAAGCTGCCCCGTAGGGTGAGACCCCGTGGGACGTAATTTTCATGTTGGAATAGTTCTCCGTCTCATAAACTGTTCCATTCTTTCCGTAAATACCACTTTTGAGAAGCAGGCGCTGACCATCCAAGGCAAAACGGTCGGTAGATGTAAAATCTACTCCTGCCAACTGGTTATCATGAAATTTCGTAGAAGGTACCCTGGTAATAACCGACACTCCGGAAATATTCCATCCCCACCCGGCCAGGCCATTTCCTCCCTGGCTATTAAAAGTCAGGGCAATATCAGGTTCTACCCCGTTTATCCCGGGAGGTACTTTTATAGGAACTGTATAAACTGCTCCGCCAGTAGCAGAAACGGAAAGCTCTCCTGACGTATGTCCAACCTCCTGGGCCTTTAAAAATGCTATTTCAAAAATGCATATGATAAATACGAGTAATTTTTGTTTCATTGGTTCGGGTTATTTACGGTGATATAAGATTGGATAAATATGAAAAGGTCTTTTACTGTTTTTCTTGTAATTTCCTGATTTCCTGTCGTAATGTCTCTATTTCCTTTTGTTGTTGTAAAGTATACAGGGTCAATTCTTCTATTTTCTGAAGTAATTTGGCATCCATCTCCCCCAGGAATATCCCGTTCGCTTCCACTTCTTTAGCACTGGGGATATCCTTTAAATGACCTTTTTCTTTAATGTGTTGTTCTACTTCCTCTAAAGTGGGCAGGTGGTAACTATCTTCAAACACAAAATCGCTCCAGCCGGTTTCTACTTTGATCTCCTTGGCGCGGATGTTGCCGTTTACGGCGAGTTTCCAATTGTTAGAATTGGTTGTCCCGATACCTACATTTCCGGAAAAAATTGTAAAGTCTCCTGCTACAGGAACTTCCTCATAGCTATCGGGGTCAGCTATGGTTACGGAAGAAGGTATGTTTATAATGATAGGGGATGATTCTTCCGTTAGAGATATTTCCAGGGACAAAATTCCCCAGGTTCCCGGCGAACGTGCATACAGATCACAAACAGAAGAAGATACCTTTCTGAACTCAACAACTTTTCCAAGCTCATTTCCTACTGCCTGATAATTCCACTTAGCCGTTAAACTTCCCGAAACCTGCCTTATTATTAATTGTACGGAAGCCTTATAGCCCTGAACAGAGGACCTTGCATAATTAATGGTGGCATCTGCAATGACTGTATTAAAGTTTCGTCCGGAAAAATCGAGAGAAGCCACTTTATACCATTTTTCCGCAGACGAATTACCCAAAGACCATTGCCCCGAATATTGGGTTTGACCCGATACACTCAGAAAAGTAAGGGACAAAATAATCCCTGAGAATAGTTTTTTCATTTGACGATTGCTTTAAGCGTTTCTATTTCTTCTTCCAATTGAAGAATTCTTTTTTCCTGTTTAATTGTATAAAGCATGAGTTC
>NZ_JBRKIT010000018.1:0-109267 GCF_052983395.1 Sinomicrobium halophytocola | reverse complement strand
ATTGGATTTTTCTATGGCGTAAACGGGAAGAAACTCCAACGTCAATATAAGGATTACATGAGTGATTTTATGTCCTGGAATCAGAAGTCACATGCCCGCACATGGCTTTTATATCCGGAGAATATGGGGCCTTATCTCTCCATTGATGAAACAGCCCTTTCTAAAGGTGAACTCTACACGATTATCACCAATAAGAAAGCCAAGGGTAAAAAGGGTGCCTTGGTAGGGATTTTTCAGGGAACCAAGGCCGAACCCATCATCAAACACCTGCTAAAACTTCCTTGTTCAGTACGTAATAAGGTTCGGGAAATTACACTGGATATGGCACATTCGATGAAGCATATTGTCAAGGTATGTTTTCCTAAAGCTACGCAGGTAACGGATCGTTTTCATGTTCAGAAATTAGCCATAGAAGCACTTCAGGAACTTCGGATCAAATACCGGTGGGAAGCTTTAGATCAGGAAAATGAAGCTATTAAACAGTGCAAAATAAACGATAAGGAATATAAGCCGGTAATCCTTCCTAATGGAGATACAGCAAAACAGCTACTTGCCAGAAGCCGGTATCTGCTATATAAATCTCCGCAAAAATGGACTCCAAGTCAAAAGGAACGTGGAGAGATCCTATTTAAGGAATATCCATTATTAAAGAAAGCGTATAAGCTGGTTCAAGGATTAAGAAATATATTTAACCAGGATACGGATATAAAAATAGCCTACACCAAATTAGCCCACTGGTATAAAGAGGTGGAAGAAGCCGGGTTTAAAAGCTTCCAAACCGTAGCAAATAGTATGCGCTTGAATTATCGATCAATTCTAAACTACTTTGTAAATCGAAGTACAAATGCCTCAGCAGAATCCTTTAATGCCAAAATAAAAGCCTTTAGAGCACAATTTAGAGGTGTGAAGAATACTGAGTTTTTCCTATTTAGACTATCCAGAATTTTTGCGTAGTCCACAACAAATGGGAATGATCCGTAAAGTCTCGCAGCCCTTTATTCATGGGCGTTTCCGAAGAAGTTTGAGCATATATTTTAGCTGGCATAAAAAAGCGTTGCAAACCTTATTGATTTACAACGCTTTATATTTTATTTCCAGTGGTCCCACATGGGCTCGAACCATGGACCCCCTGATTATGAGTCAGGTGCTCTAACCAGCTGAGCTATAGGACCCGCATTTTGCGGATGCAATATTACTACATATTTTAATTTGCTGCAAGCTTTTTTGGCTTTTTATATTACTCCTTTTTTCTGCAATAACGGAAGATCCGGAGCTTCTAGATATCCTGGCAAAGTTCTATCAATACACCATTCGTGCCTTTGGGATGTAAAAAGGCCACTATTTTATTGTCCGCTCCGCGTTTAGGGATATCATTTAATACTGTAAATCCCTCATCTTTTAATCTCCGTATCTCGGACTCAATATCTTCTACCTCAAAAGCTATATGATGTATTCCTTCTCCCCTTTTTTCTATAAATTTATGTATAGGACTGTCCGTGTTTGTGGCCTCCAGCAATTCTATTTTGCTTTCCCCAACCTGAAAAAAAGAAGTTTTTACGCCTTCACTTTCCACAGTTTCGGTTTTGTAAGGTGCAACTCCCAGTAGTTTGGTGTACAAATCATTGGAAGTCTCTATATTGCGGATGGCAATACCAATATGTTCTATTTTTTTCATGCTTTTCTCCTTTTCACAAATATAGCGATCCCTATCTGATTTATTGAATATGTAACGATTTATGCCATACCCTTGTCCGTGGCTTCCCGGTATTTCCTATTTTTGCACTATGGAGAGTAACAGACAGAAAAAGATAGCAGGTGTAATTCAGCAAGATCTTGCCGATATATTACAACGCGCTGCGACAGACGGAGGCTTACATGGCGTATTGATCTCCGTAACCAAGGTTTCGGTTACCGTAGACCTTTCGGTCGCGAAAGTTTATCTCAGCATTTTTCCGAATGCCAAAGCTGCCGAACTTATAGCCGGGATACAGAAAAACAAAGCACAAATAAAACACGAACTTGCAAGGCGTACCAAAAATCAGCTGCGCAGGGTCCCGGAACTGGAATTTCTTGTAGACGATTCCCTCGAATATATAGATAAGATTGAAAAGTCCCTGAAAAGTTCGGAAAACCCGATTGAAAATCCGGATATACTGGACAAAAGAAAAAAATCCTGACAATCCCCATACGGGTTGTCCGGAATTTCGGCTAACAGAGTAACGACAAAACGTGCATTTCCCCACATACATAGCCAAGAGATACCTGGTTTCCAAAAGCAGCCAGAATGCCGTTAATATCATTAACCTGGTTACCTTCCTGGTAGTGGTTATCGGTGCGGCTGCCCTGTTTATCGTACTCTCGGGTTTTGCCGGACTTAAAACCTTTAGCCTGTCGTTTAGTAATTCCTTTGATCCGGACCTCAAGGTCATGAGTGACGGGGGAAAATTTATGACACTGAGTGACGCAGAGAAGAGCCGTTTGAAAGACATTCCGGAAGTTGTGTTTTTTTCCCGGGAAATCGAAGAGCAGGTACTCCTTACCCACCAACAAAAAAATCATGTTGCCCTTATCAAAGGAATAGATACTTCCTATGCCAATGTGGTAAACATCGACAGTATTCTCTATTACGGGAACTGGTTCGACAGAGAACTGAACGAAGTGGTCACCGGAATCGGCACCGCGAATCTGCTGAGCATGGCGCTGAACGATTATATGAACCCGCTCCGTATCCTCGTGCCCAAACCCGGAAAAGGAAGTATTACGTCCAATACCACCCCCTATAACGAAGTGGCCGTTACGGTCTCCGGCGTGTATGCCGTAACCGAAGACCTCGATAAAAAATATGTGTTTGCCGACCTGGAACTGGTGCAAAAAATACTCCACAAAGGACCTTTCGAAATAACGGGAATTAATATCAAGCTGACACCGGGAGCAAATGTCCCCAAAGTCAAACAGGAAATAGCTGCCATATTTGAAAGCGAAGTGGTAGTCAAAGATCGTGTGGAGCAAAACGATGCCCTGTATCGCATGCTGAATACCGAGAACATGGCTACCTACCTTATCTTCACCCTGGTGCTTATCATAGCGCTTTTTAATGTCGTGGGAGCTATTATTATGATGATCCTGGACAAACGCAAAAATTTGAGTACCCTGTTCAGTATGGGGGCAACGGTAAAACAACTACGTCTTATTTTCTTTGTACAGGGACTTATGGTTACCCTTGTGGGAGGTATTATAGGAATTGCCTTAGGCATAGTGCTCACCTGGTCGCAAATGGCTTTCGGATGGCTTCTTATTACTCCTTCCCTGCCTTACCCCGTAGAGATCCACCCATCCAATATAGGCGTTGTTTTCGGCACCATTGCCATCCTGGGGCTTATTGCCTCCAAAATAGCTTCCGGAAGGATCTCGGAACAACTTATCCTGGAACAGAATTAAATGAACTCATAGTTACCGAATTCCTCCAGGACCTCATCAAAAGCCGCAAAAACATCGGCAGCATCGTCCGAAGTTACCATTTTCTGACGGTATTCCTTAAAATGCGGTATTCCTTTAAAGTAGTTAGTATAATGTCTCCTGGTTTCAAACACCCCCAGCTTTTCTCCTTTCCAGTCAATAGCCATGTTCAGGTGCCTTCGGGCAGCTTCCACCCTTTCTTCCATTGTAGGAGGCGCAGCGTGTGTTCCGGTTTTAAAGAAGTGTTTTACCTCTTTGAAAAACCACGGATATCCTATACTGGCGCGGCCGATCATGGCCCCGTCCAGTCCGAATTTATCCCGCATTTCCAGTGCTTTTTCCGGGGTATCCACATCGCCGTTGCCAAATACCGGGATATGCATCCTGGAGTTGTTCTTCACTTCGGTTATCGGTCGCCAGTCTGCTTCTCCTTTATACATCTGCACCCGGGTACGGCCATGAATGGATATAGCCTGTATGCCTACATCCTGTAGCCGTTCCGCTACTTCCATGATCTTTATGGAATCGCTGTCCCAACCGAGCCGGGTTTTTACCGTAACGGGCAGGTTCGTGCGCTTCACTATAGCTTCGGTAAGCTTCACCATAAGCGGTATATCGCGCAATATTCCCGCGCCGGCATTTTTGCATACTACCTTTTTTACCGGGCAGCCGAAATTGATATCTATAATATCGGGATTGGATTGTTCTACGATATCCACTGCCTGTAACATGGAATCCAGTTCCGCGCCGAAAATCTGAATGCCCACCGGGCGTTCCTTTTCGTAAATATCCAGCTTCTGAACACTCTTGGCCGCATCCCGTATCAAACCTTCCGAAGAAATAAACTCGGTATATACCACATCTGCCCCCTGCTCCTTACAAAGCGCCCGGAAAGGAGGATCACTCACATCTTCCATAGGCGCCAGCAAAAGCGGAAACGCTCCCAATTCTATGTTACCAATCTTAACCACAATACTTTAGTTTATCGCGGTGCAAAGATAAAATAAAAATCGCGAATGCATCATTATCCCCGCTCCCTTTGCCGGAAAGAGAATGGCAGTCATCCATTTCCGACATGTTTATATAGGATATTCCGGGAAAAATCCTTTATTTGTTCTTTTGACGTCCGAAACCAGAATATGCCATGTTAAAAAAAATTCTACCTCTCGCTATTATACTCATTGCATTGTTGGCATGCACAAAAAAGGAAAAAACAAAAGAAAAAGACACGCCGCCCAATGTGATTATCATTTTTACAGACGATCAGGGTTATGAAGATGTAGGCTGTTTCGGTTCGCCGGACATCAAAACCCCGAACCTGGATCAAATGGCGAAAGAAGGGATCAAACTCACTTCGTTTTATGCAGCGCAGCCCGTTTGCTCAGCTTCCCGCGCAGCATTGCTTACTGGGTGTTATCCCAATCGCATCGGTATTCACAATGCGCTGATGCCCCATTCCGAGACAGGTCTTAATCCCGCGGAAACTACAATGGCCGAAATGCTGAAATCCGGTGGATATACCACCGCCATTTACGGAAAATGGCATTTGGGCGATAATTCGGATTTTATGCCGAACAACCAGGGTTTTGACGATTTTTTCGGCATTCCTTTTTCCAATGATATGTGGCCCAACCATCCGCAACAGGGAACCGTATTTGATTTTGATCCGCTGCCCTTATACCAAAACGAAAAAATCATCGATACGCTCAATGACCAGTCCATGCTTACGACACAGATCACCGAAAAAGCCGTCGATTTCATTGAAAAAAACAAAGAAAATCCGTTTTTCCTATATGTAGCACATCCGCAACCGCATGTGCCGTTATTTGTTTCGGACAAATTCCGTGGTAAATCGGAAAGAGGGCTTTACGGCGATGTGATTATGGAAATAGACTGGTCTGTCGGGGAGATTCTCCGGACACTTAAAAAACAGGGGCTGGACCAAAATACCCTGGTTATTTTTACTTCCGATAACGGCCCCTGGTTATCCTACGGTGACCATGCAGGTTCCGCATACCCGTTCCGGGAAGGAAAAGGTACTTCGTGGGAAGGCGGGCAGCGGGAGCCTTTTATTGCCCGTTTTCCCGGTAAATTGCCCGAAAACAAAACCATAGGCACCCCTGTAATGGCCATCGACCTGTTCCCCACCATCGCATCCTTAACCAACAGCACCCTGCCGAAACATAAAATAGACGGAAAGAACGTATGGGATATTCTGACCGGAAAAACGGATGAAAATCCGCATGAAGCTTAT
Organism: Sinomicrobium halophytocola; assembly: GCF_052983395.1. Taxonomy (NCBI): domain Bacteria; kingdom Pseudomonadati; phylum Bacteroidota; class Flavobacteriia; order Flavobacteriales; family Flavobacteriaceae; genus Sinomicrobium; species Sinomicrobium halophytocola. The sequence goes on along the minus strand of NZ_JBRKIT010000018.1, from coordinate 103,557 downwards.
TATTTCTATTACAAGGTAAACGAGCTGCACGGTGTGCGCTACAAAGACTGGAAATTATATTTTCCGCATAACTACCGGACCATGGAGGGGCAGGAACCGGGCAGGGGAGGACTACCCGGAAAATACAGGTATGTGGATCTCCGGGAAATGGAATTATACGATCTTGCCACCGATTCTACCGAAACCCGGAACGTAGCAGAAAAACATCCGGAAATAGTGGAAAAAATAGTGCAACTGGCCAATACCAAAAGGCAGGAACTCGGAGATAACCTCCTGCAAATCGAAGGAAGCGGAAACCGGGCGCCGGGTAAGGTAAAATAATTTTTTCCGGCCACTGATCCACAGATAGCTAACAAGAATTATCTTAAAATTATCAGTGAATCAGTGGCTAAAATTTATAGAAACTCAGTTAACACAGGCGGCATGCAGGTTTTTGACCTTTAACCGGATCATAAAAAAGTAGCTCCGAAACCTCAAAATTCTTTAACCGTTCATCAAACATAAACTATTGATACGTTTGCCCTGAACCCCAGAGTAATTAAATCCTAAATACCCGAAAAATAAAATTATATTTGCAGATTGAACCTGTCCTGAACAGGCCGGGCATAAAATCCGGTGAGACGGACACATAAAATTTGCTATGAAGCACATCCGGAATTTTTGCATTATTGCCCATATTGACCACGGTAAAAGTACCCTGGCCGACAGGCTGCTGGACTACACCGGATCGGTAACGGAGAGGGAAAAGCAAGATCAGTTACTCGATAATATGGACCTGGAAAGGGAGCGGGGTATTACTATTAAATCCCACGCCATCCAGATGGAATATGTTTACAACGGTGAAACGTATATACTGAACCTGATAGACACTCCCGGTCACGTGGATTTCTCCTATGAAGTATCCCGTTCCATTGCAGCCTGCGAAGGAGCATTGCTTATCGTAGATGCTGCACAGAGTATCCAGGCGCAGACGATATCCAACCTGTACCTGGCACTGGAAAACGACCTGGAGATCATCCCGGTACTGAACAAAATAGATCTTCCGAGCGCAAGTCCGGAAGAAGTAACCGATGACATCGTGGAACTCCTGGGCTGTAGTCCGGAGGAGGTTATTCCCGCCAGTGGAAAAACAGGGCTTGGTGTAGATAAAATACTGGAAGCTATTGTAGAACGTATTCCTCCGCCAAAAGGAAATACCGATGAACCGTTACAAGCCTTGATCTTCGATTCTGTTTACAATCCTTTTCGCGGTATTGAAGTTATTTTCCGGGTGGTAAACGGGGAAATAACCAAAGGGCAGAAGATAAAGTTCATGGCTACCGGGAAAGAGTATTACGCGGATGAAATAGGCACGCTCAAACTCGCCCAGGCACCAAAAAAAATCATAAAAACGGGAGATGTAGGTTACCTCATTTCCGGTATCAAAGAAGCTAAAGAAGTAAAAGTAGGGGACACGATCACCGATGCCAAGACCCCTACCAAAAATATGATCGGGGGTTTTGAGAATGTAAAACCGATGGTATTTGCCGGTATTTATCCCGTAGATACAGATGAGTACGAGGAACTCCGTGCTTCCATGGAAAAACTCCAGCTTAATGACGCTTCCCTGGTATTTACCCCGGAAAGCTCGGCCGCGCTCGGATTCGGTTTCCGTTGTGGTTTCCTTGGTATGCTTCATATGGAGATCATACAGGAGCGCCTGGAACGCGAATTCGACATGACCGTAATAACCACGGTACCCAATGTTTCATATCTCGCATATTCCAAGAAAGAACCGGATACGGCCGTTATTGTAAACAACCCTTCCGACCTTCCAGATCCGTCCAAACTGGACAGGGTGGAGGAACCATATATCAAGGCTACAATTATAACAAAATCGGATTTCATAGGCCCCGTAATGAGCCTTTGTATTGACAAAAGGGGACAGATCACCAACCAGACCTATCTTACTCCGGAGCGTGTAGAACTCTCTTTTGATATTCCGCTTGCGGAAATTGTTTTTGACTTTTACGACCGGTTGAAAACCGTATCCAAAGGTTATGCTTCTTTTGATTATTCGCCTATCGGTTTGCGCGCTTCCAAACTGGTAAAAGTGGATATCCTGCTCAACAACCAGTCGGTAGATGCCCTTTCGGCCCTGATACACGCGGATAACGCATACAATATTGGTAAAAAAATGTGCGAAAAGCTAAAGGAACTCATTCCCCGGCAGCAATTCGACATACCTATACAGGCCGCTATCGGCGCAAAGATCATATCGCGCGAAACCATCAAAGCACTCCGTAAAGATGTTACAGCCAAGTGTTACGGGGGAGATATTTCCCGTAAACGAAAACTGCTTGAAAAACAGAAAAAAGGCAAGAAACGTATGCGCCAGGTAGGTAATGTGGAAATTCCGCAACAGGCGTTTATGGCCGTACTGAAACTGAACGATTAGCGACCGGAGAAGTATTTCATTTTTATTTCACCCTTTTATTTTGTAAATTATGAGGGTAAATCATTTGAATATAATGAAATACAAATTCTTGAAACTATCCGGTATTATCGTATTCATGTTCGGAATCATTGCCTCGACGGTTTATCATTCGACTTCCGGGGAAAATATGCTCTGGCTCGATTTTATACTGGGCACCATTACGGGAACGGGAATAGGCCTGACTCTCGCCCTGATGCAAAAAAAATCTGCCTGATCCGTATGGGTACTTTTGGTTTCATCTTTTTTCCGGGTGTGATTACCATAATTTTCTTAACTTGAACTTCCTGTATATATTCCGGGGAAGTACATGGATTATAACCTGTGTATCTCCCCGATCATAAACAGGTATGACACCCTAATTTTGCTGAATATGCAACTCTCTTACTGGGAAAAAACGGAATGGTTGTCCGGTACGGATTTTACTATTATAGGTAGTGGTATTACCGGGCTGAATTGTGCCCTTGCGCTTCGTGAAAAATATCCGCAATCGAGCATACTCGTACTGGAAAAAGGTATCCTCCCGCAGGGAGCGAGTACCAAAAACGCCGGATTTGCCAGTTTCGGGAGCATTTCCGAGCTCCTGGACGATTTAAACAATACCACAGAAGAGGAAATGGTAACCCTTGTGGAAAAGCGCTGGAAAGGCCTTCAAATGCTTCGAAAGAATATCGGGGATCATATTATGGATTACCGCCAGTACGGCGGGCAGGAACTGTTTCCGAAAGACGATCCTGCCTTTTTTGAAAATTGCCTGGATAATATAAACCGGATAAACAAACTGTTACATCCCGTATTCGGAGAAGAAGTATTTTCGGTTAAAGAGAATGTATTCGGATTTAAACAAATACAGGAGAAGTATATCTTTACTCCTTTCGAAGGGCAGATAAATACCGGGAAAATGATGCAGGCACTGCTCAAAAAATGTACGGAGAACGATATATGGATTCTCAACTGCACAGCAGTAAAAGAGTTTGAAGATACAGGAAGTAACGTCTTTGTACGCACCTCCAATTTCGAATTTTCAACAGGAAAACTGCTCATTGCCACCAATGGTTTTACCCCGGAACTGATAAAAGAAGATGTAGTTCCCGCAAGGGCACAGGTACTTATTACCAAACCAATTAAAAACCTGAAAATAAAAGGCACTTTTCACCTCGATAAAGGTTATTATTATTTCCGGAATGTAGGAGACAGAATATTGTTTGGCGGCGGACGAAACCTGGACATTACCGGGCAGGCTACTATTGAATTCGGGGAGACAAAACTAATACAGGACCGGCTGGAACACCTGTTGAAAACAGTCATCCTGCCCGGAACACCTTATGAGACGGAACAGCGGTGGAGTGGTATTATGGGCATGGGCAAACAGAAAATACCTATTGTAAAAACCCTGTCAGACAATGTGTATTGCGGTGTCAGGCTTGGTGGTATAGGAATTTCTATCGGTACATTGACCGGAAAAGAACTCGCAGCACTTACTTATGAATAATATGCTAAGAAGAATAATCAGATTTATCGTAAAATGTGTTTTCTGGTTCGTAATCGCCTCCGTTTTTCTGGTACTCCTTTTTAAATGGTGCCCGGTTTACGTGACACCGCTTATGCTCATACGAAGCGTGGAACAAAAACAGGAAGGGAAAAGCATAGTTATGAAACATCGCTGGATATCCATAGACAAAATATCACGGAATATGCAACTGGCGGTTATATGTAGTGAAGATCAGAATTTTCCGGATCACAACGGTTTTGACTTCGAAGCCATAGAGAAAGCATATCAAAATAACCAAAAAGGAAAACACATACGCGGTGGAAGCACCATCAGCCAGCAAACAGCAAAAAACGTATTTCTATGGCCGGCCAGGAGTTGGTTGCGAAAAGGCATGGAAACCTATTTTACTTTCCTTATAGAGCTATTCTGGAGCAAAGAACGTATCCTGGAAGTATACCTCAACTCGATAGAAATGGGAGACGGTATTTACGGTGTGGAAGCAGCAGCAGTATTCTGGTTCAACCTACCTGCCGAAAACCTCAGTAAAAGACAAGCTTCGGCTATAGCCGCAATTTTGCCAAATCCCAGAAAACTGTCCGCGAATCCACCATCCGCGTATATAGGAAACAGAATAAACTGGATAACACGCCAGATGAACTTTTACGGTAAACTGGAACTGGATTAACCCTCTATTGCCGTACCATGGCAATATGCGGTATGCCATCCTCCAGGTACCCTTCACCAGTCTTAACAAAACCGTGCTTTTCGTAGAAACGAACCAGGTATTCCTGGGCGGATATTTTTATTTTATTTTCCTTGAAATGATTTTTAACAGCTGTTATGGAAGCTTTCATAACATCATGCCCGTAACCGTATTGCCGCTCCGATTTACTAACCACTACACGCCCGATACTGGCTTCTTCGAAATATACCCCGCCGGGAAACAGCCGGGTATAAGCCACTATCTTATCTGCTTTCTTCCCAATAAGATGCAATGCCTTTTTATCCTTACCGTCCATATCCTGGTATACACAGTCCTGTTCTACCACAAAAACTTCCGATCGTAACTGCAGTATGTCGTATAACTCCTGCAGGGTAAGTTCATTGAAATATTTTACTGATATGGAAAGCATAACCTGTATTTGTATAAGAATAAGAAAGTTCTCCGTGGAGAACTTTTATAAATAAATTACCTCTTTCATCCTGTTTGACCAACAGGAAAAACAATCATTACTAACATGCCGGGATCTTATCGATCCTGTTCTGGTGCCTTCCGCCTTCAAATTCCGTGTTCAGGAAAGTCTTTACCATATCGAGGGCCTGGGGCAAAGAAACAAAACGTGCGGGGATGCTCAGTATATTAGCATTGTTGTGTTCCCTGGCCAACTGGGTTATTTCTTTGGTCCAACAGAGTGCGGCACGAACCCCCTGGTGTTTGTTTGCAGTCATCGAGGCACCATTACCGCTACCACATACAATAATACCGAAATCCACCGCCTTTTTTTCCACATCATCAGCTACGGGATGTACGAAATCCGGGTAATCCACACTCGAACTCACATCCGTTCCGTGATTTACCACCTCTATCCCCATACTTTCCAGGAGTTCTTTTACAGCAAACTTATATTCCGTGCCCGCATGATCGTTACCAATGGATATTTTCATCATATAAACATTTAATATTACAGTATACAAAGGTACTAAATAAGCCTTTTTTAAGCGATATAAACAGCCTTGTTAATTCGATTTCATAATTATTTAATTTTCAATTAATTATAACTTAACATAGATTGTTGATATTTATAGATTAACTACTCACAAAATAATTTGCATATATCGGAATATATTGCAATATGCTTTTCTTCCTGAAGAAAACAAATCATTTCTATGAATTTTTCTTCCCCGTTTATTAAACTTTGACCGGGGTTTATCAACATATATTAACAGTTGAATTATTAAAAATATTCTGTTGTTTACAGTTGTTGACAACTGTTAATTACTTTGTGTTTTACTGTAAAAACTAATCTTTTACATCACGTATAAGTTGTTAATTATCCTGTATAATTTTTAATAAACCCCGAAGTCAAGCTTTACCGGATAAACTTACGCTACAAGTTAACAGCCTATAATAACACCATCAATAAGTTTTTTTAAAAAATAATTAATAATGTAATTATATATATTGTTAACTACTTTTAAAAAACAAGAATGTATAGTGAAAGAAATATGGAGTTGAAAGCAGGATAAGAATAGCTTCATTATACGATACGTAAAGAACCGTTATTGTCCATGTTTTTGATAATGGCAATAGCCGCTTCGGCATCTTCCCGGTGCACTTTGAGCCTTATACCTCCCAGGGCATTGGAATAAAAAGGAGTGACATTGACTATGGTTTCGTTTTCAAAAACATATGGTATACCTTCGTCTTCGAGTATATGTCGTAATACGGTGTATTCATGCGGATACGTAAAGATAGCCACTACAACAAAATCTTTCATGTAAATGATTGTTGGTAAACTTCTTATAAAATTAAAAAAAATAGACGGATATTTGCTAAAATATTTTAGTGTACACTGTTGAAGTTCTTGTGGTAGTACGTACCTCCCTTATATCCTCTTTTTTCTCCAGTGAATAATCTATATATCTTATAAAAGAAAGTATTCCCGTGATAAGGATGAGTAGGAAAACAGCTATTATGTTATAAACTTTTTTCAAGAGTTTTGTGGTCTTTTAGATATAAGACGATCGAAAAAGGGAATTGTTACACTTTTTTTAATATAATTTTAACTTTTCTTTACCCCCGGAACTACTTCAATTATTATTTGTACTTTTCAACTTTAATAGAAACGATTATATGACAAGAAAGAAAAAGCGTGCGGAAAAGCACAAAACTCATGAAATAACAAAAGGTGTCTTTTCCATATTGGAAAAGAATCCGGATGAATCATTTAACTATAAACAAATAGCTGCCAAACTTGGTATAACAGATGCCAACGGAAGAAATCTCCTGATAAAAAAACTGGTAGAACTCAAGGAAAAAAAATCTATAGAAGAAGTAGAAAAAGGAAAATATAAGGCAGTACCTTCCCTGAATTATTTTACCGGACGGGTCGACATGACCGGACGGGGAAATGCGTATGTGGTCTGTGAAGAACTGGACCAGGACATTTTTGTACCTTCTAACATGCTGGGAAAAGCGCTGCATGGCGATGAGGTGGAAGTTTATGTGTTTCCTAACCGGAGGCGAAGCAGCAAGAAAGTAGAAGGAGAGATCACCAAGATACTTACACGTAAAAAAACAGCCTTTGTGGGGATAGTGCAAATGCAGAAGAATTTTGCTTTTGTTTTACCTACGGATTTCCGGATGTATACGGATATTTTTGTTCCCAAGAACAAGATAAATGGCGCCGAGAACGGAGATAAAGTTCTGGTAGAAATCACCGAATGGCCGGAAAAGGCCGATTCTCCTTATGGTCATATTACAGAAGTATTCGGTAAACCGGGAGACCACGACACGGAAATTCACGCTATTCTTGCCGAATACGGTCTGCCCTATACCTTTCCGGCGGAAATTGAGCATTTTGCCAATCAACTGGATACATCCATTACTGAGGAGGAAATAAAAAAACGCCACGACATGCGCGATGTACTCACTTTTACCATAGATCCCAGGGATGCCAAAGATTTTGATGATGCTTTGTCTTTTCGCATACTGGAAAACGGTAATTATGAGATAGGTATACACATAGCCGATGTTTCGCATTACGTAGTTCCGGGAACCTTACTGGACGACGAAGCCTATAACCGGGCCACTTCGGTGTACCTTGTGGACAGGGTAGTGCCCATGTTGCCTGAAATATTGTCCAATAATGCGTGTTCTTTAAGGCCTAATGAAGAAAAATATACTTTTTCTGCGGTGTTTGAAATGAATCGTAAAGCCGAAGTACTCGACCAGTGGTTTGGTCGCACGGTGACCTATTCCGATCGAAGGTTTGCCTACGAAGAAGCACAGGTCATTCTGGATACGGAAGGAAATCAGGTTCCGGAAGAAGTTTCCCTCACCGGTAAAACCTATGAGGTGGAACAGGAAATTACGGATGCGATACTTACGCTTGACAGATTAGCGAAGATCATGCGTTCCAAACGGATGGCAAACGGGGCTATTTCCTTTGACAAGGTGGAAGTAAAGTTTCATCTCAATGAAGAACACGTCCCTACAGGTGTGTTTTTTAAGGAAGCAAAGGATGCCAACAAACTCATAGAAGAATTTATGCTACTGGCCAACCGGAAAGTAGCGGAATTCATTGGACGTAAAAAACCACAGAAGACATTTGTTTACCGGGTGCATGACGAACCGGATGAAGATAAATTAATACTGCTGCAGGGCATTATTTCCAAATTCGGGTATTCCATCAACATGAAGAGCAGAAAAACCATTACAAGCTCTCTGAATGGCCTGCTTGCCGAAGTACAGGGAAAGAAAGAACAAAACCTGGTAGATACCCTTACCATACGAAGTATGAGCAAGGCCGAGTATACCACGCAGAATATAGGTCATTACGGATTGGCATTTGATTATTACACACACTTTACGTCACCGATCCGGAGATATCCGGATGTTATGGTACACCGGTTGTTACAGTATTATCTCGATGGCGGAGAATCTGCCAAAGAAGAGGAATACGAAGAAAAGTGCAGGCATTCTTCCAGTATGGAAAGCCTGGCCGTTAATGCCGAAAGGGATTCCATTAAATACATGCAGATTAAATTTATGGAAGACCGTCGGGACCAGGAGTTCCTCGGTGTTATTTCGGGGGTTACCGAATGGGGTATTTATGTGGAGATCGTCGAGAATAAATGTGAAGGGATGATACGTACCCGGGATATTAAAGATGACTATTATGTTTTTGACGAAAAACAGTATGCCCTCGTAGGAGAAGTGACCAAAAATATGTACCAGCTCGGTGACGAAGTTGTAGTAAGAGTAAAGAATACCGATCTTATAAAACGTCATCTGGACTTTGAATTACTGGGAAAAGCGGAAGAATAAGGATATCTTTGGAATAATTATTGCCGCGGATTATCTGTAATTTTGTATTCACTAAAAAATGAGATCTATGAAACGCGTATTTTTTGTTTTATTTCTTTTAATAATAGCCACCGGGTTTTCCCAGGAAAATATTACGAAAGAAACCGGAAAGTTTGATACGGTAAAAGTATTTGACGGTATTTCGGCACAGCTTATTCCTTCCAGTGAAAATAAGGTAATAATATCGGGTGAAGATGCTTTAGAGGTGAGTGTGGTTAACAACAATGGTAACCTGAAGGTACGGATGCAGTTGAAAAAAACGTTCAGCGGGCATAAGACGTTTGTGGAAATACACTTTAACCAGAAGCTGAGCCTTATCGATGTCAATGAAAATGCTTTTATCTCATCACCGGAAACCTTCAAACAGATCGATCTGGAACTGAGAGCACAGGAGGGCGGGGAGATAGATGTTACCCTGGCTGTTGAAAAATTAAAGACCAAAGCTATAACAGGCGGCATTCTGGATGTAAAAGGAACGGCAAAGAATCAGGAAGTAAATATCAATACCGGTGGGCAGTTTGAAGGCAGGTCATTGGAAACAGAGCAAACTACCGTAAATGTAAATGCAGGAGGTAGTGCCGAAGTTCGCGCTTCGGAATATGTGGAAGCCAAAGTTAAGGCGGGCGGTACAATAAAAATATACGGAAACCCTAAAGTAATAGATAAACAAACCTTCCTCGGCGGAAAGATATTAGAACAATAAAGGTTGATTTCATGATGCAGGATATTCTGGCCGCCATTCCCTGGGGAATATTACTTGCCTTTACCATTGGGCCTGTGTTTTTCGTTCTCCTGGAAACCAGTGCCATTAAAGGGTTCCGGGCAGGAATTTCGTTTGATCTGGGGGTAGTGACAAGTGATATACTTTTTATTCTCATAGCATATTTCAGTACCAATCAGATACTGGAAAAACTGAAAGATGATCCCGCACTTTTTATTTTCGGTGGTGTATTGCTCTTGTGTTATGGGGTGATCTCTTATGTAAAGATTCAAAGGGATTTCAGAAGGAACGAAGATAATATGGAGGATTTTGTTATCCCGAAAAAGAATTATATAGCCCTTTATATGAAAGGGTTTTTGCTCAATTTTATCAATATTGGTGTATTGGGATTCTGGTTGGGGATTATCATAGTTTTTGGTCCTAAACTGGATATGGAGCCTGACAGGATCACCACCTTTTTCGGTACTATAATTATTACGTATCTGTTTGTAGACGGTATAAAAATACTGCTGGCCAAACAGTTAAAAGGAAAACTTACGCCGTGGCGGATTTATAAGGTAAAACGCGTTATAAGCATTGTTTTGATGGTATTTGGCATAGCTTTGATTATACAAGGGCTTTTTCCCGGGGAGAAAGAAAAGATAAAGGAAGCCATAGAAGACATCCGGAAGAAATAGTAATAATTTTGGATTTGATTAGTTGTGGAGTTGGGAGTTTTTTAAAGACTTGTTGTAAGTAAAAATGAAAAACAATATACTGTTTATAAATTGAAAGAGGCGGCTGAGTGCTTACACCGGAGGTGTAAGTATATTGAAACCCTGCATCAGTATATATAAAAAACGTCCCGCAATCTTACGGAACGTTTTTTATGAGGCACCGAGCGGATTCGAACCGCTGTAGAAGGTTTTGCAGACCTCTGCCTAGCCACTCGGCCACGGTGCCATACTTTGGGACGGCAAATCTACTAATTTATTTTTTAAATCAAATACATAATAGCGGGTAATTCCGTAGGTAAATATTACAATTCCTTTTGTTTTCTGTGGTTGTTTCGTGCCAGGGTCATTTCTATGGTTACCATTTCCACATTACCACCTATGGGAGGGTTTATTTTGGAAACTTCTACCGTGGCTTCCTCGGCTATTGGTATTTCATCAAAAATACGGTCGAGGATACGCCGGGCGACATGTTCGAGCAATTTCGATCGTATGGCCATTTCTTCTTTAACAATACTGTTTATATGTACATAATCTACAGTATCCCTTAAATGGTCCGTATCGGCAGAAGGTTGCAGGTTGGCTTTTACAGCCACATCCACACGATAGTCGCTGCCTATTTTTCCCTCTTCCACCAGGCATCCGTGATAGGCGTATGCCCGGATATTATGTAGTCTGATAATTCCCATTTTTTTCCTGTCAAAGTGCAAAAGTAACTCTATTCCTAATAAAGACAAAGGATATCTCCATACAGGAGATACATTTTGGCCGATACGCCTGTCAGGTTTCAAAAGTTGGCGTATTTTTGCAGCAAAAGAACCGCAATTGTCATGTCGGAAAAAGAAAAATCGCTTAACTTTTTAGAGCACATCATAGAGGAAGATATCAGGGAAGGTTTCCCTAAAGAAAATCTGAGGTTTCGTTTTCCTCCGGAACCCAACGGGTATCTGCATATAGGCCATGCCAGTTCCATATACCTGAATTTCGGACTCGGGCTCGATTATAAAGCCCCGGTAAACCTTCGTTTTGACGATACGAATCCCGAAAAGGAAGAGCAGGAATATGTGGATGCCATTAAAAGAGATGTGGAATGGCTGGGATATGAGTGGGATAAGGAATGCTATGCTTCCGATTATTTCCAGCAGTTATACGACTGGGCCGTTGAACTTATAAAAAAGGGAAAAGCCTACGTAGACAGCCAGACTTCCGAAGAGATAGCAGCCCAGAAAGGAACACCTACAAGAGCAGGAGAGGACAGTCCGCACCGGAACAGGTCGGTAGAAGAAAACCTGGAACTCTTTGAACGTATGCGTAAAGGAGAATTTCAATCCGGTGAACACGTACTCCGTGCCAGGATAGATATGGCTTCTTCCAACATGCTGATGCGCGATCCGATAATGTACAGAATACTGCACCGAAGTCATCACCGGACCGGAAACGAATGGCCCATATATCCGATGTATGACTGGACGCATGGAGAAAGCGATTATATTGAGCAGGTGTCACACTCTTTCTGTACACTGGAATTTGCCATGCACAGGGAGTTGTATGACTGGTTTCTGGAGAATGTCTACGACAATAAAAAGGTAAAACCGAAACAGCGTGAATTTGCCCGCAGGAACCTCAGTCATACCATAGTGAGTAAAAGAAAGCTTTTACAATTGGTTAAAGAAGGAGTAGTTACTGGGTGGGATGATCCGAGGATGCCTACCATTTCCGGCCTGAGACGAAGGGGCTATACGGCAGAATCCATTCGTAATTTTACGGATACGGTAGGAATAGCCAAACGTGAAAACCTGGTAGATGTATCCCTGCTGGAATTTTGTATCCGGGAGGACCTCAATAAAAAAGCGCCACGGGTAATGGCCGTACTGGACCCTGTGAAAGTGGTGATTACCAATTATCCCGAAGGTCAGGAAGAATGGCTGGATGCCGAAAATAACCCGGAAGATGAAGGTGCAGGATTCAGGAAAGTACCTTTTTCAAGGGAAATCTATATCGAAAGGGAAGATTTCCGGGAAGAGGCCAACAGGAAATTCTTCCGTCTGAAACTCGGAGGAGAAGTGCGGCTTAAAAATGCTTATATCATAAAAGCCGAAGATTGTGTAAAAGACAGCGAAGGCAATATTACGGAAATACGTTGTACTTATGATGCCCTGAGCAAAAGCGGAAGCGGAACGGAAGAAAGTATGCGTAAGGTGAAAGGTACCCTGCACTGGGTTTCTGTACCGCACGCCATAGAGGCCGAAGTGCGTATATACGATAGGTTGTTTACAGACGCGGAACCGGACGGGCATAAGGATAAGGATTTCATGGAGTTTATCAATCCGGATTCCCTTAACGTTACCAAAGGTTATATAGAGCCGTCTTTAAAAGATGCTGAAGCAGGAGAGAGGTACCAGTTCCAAAGACTTGGATATTTCTGTGTGGATAAGGATTCCGGTCCGGATAAGCTCGTATTTAATAAAACAGTAGGACTTCGGGACACCTGGGCAAAAGTTCAGGATAAGAACTGATATAGTTTTGGAGTCGGGAGTTTATTAGTTGTTGGTTTCTGAGTTGGTGAGTATACGAAACAGGATCATTGTGTTCAAATGACTAAGAACTCCCAACTAAAAAACGCAACAAGTTTAGTGCCGGATCTGTTTCTTACATAGAAACGATTTTCTCCATAATAAGTTCGGATTGCGTAGTATTGTGAAATCCGAACTTTTTATATAAACGGTGTGCATCCAGTGTTTTCAGTCCCCACTTCTCCACAACGGTGAGTTCCGGATGGTGCATTATGTTTTTCAACAATAACTTTCCGAGACCGTTTTTCCGGTATCCGGGAAGAATGAACACATCCATGATCCAGGCGAAAACGGCATAATCGGTTACGACACGGGCAAAACCTACCTGTATACCTTCTTTCGTGTAAACACCAAAACAAAGGGAATTGACAATGGACCTTTCCACAATGTCCCGGCTCCTGCCTTTGGCCCAATACGATTTGTTTTTGAGAAAATCTTCTATGAGATCAACATCAAGGACAGATTTGTCCGTGGAAACATAAAAGGAATTTTGCATGGGGATATGATATTAAATGAATCTATTGTTCGGATAAAAAATATAGGTAATTATTATTATTGATAAAAATTATTAATACGTTGTCTCATATCATCTTTTACAATCAAAAACGACCTTCTCTAATGCGATTTAAGGGAAGATCGTTTTGAAGGTGATGCAGAACTCATTTTTGATATGAAAAGCGGCGAGAGCCCGTTATTTGAAATATTTTTCCGGGAATTATCAGGCATTACCCGTGTTGGCGTCTCCCTTTTTTCTGGATTGTTTCATGGCCTCTCCGAGCTGGTTGCTGGTAGTAAATGCCGCAACCATATTGTTGAGCATATCCGATCCTGCCTGCGGTGAATTTGGCAGGAGAATAAGATTGCTGTTGGTAGATTCCCCGATGGACTGCAAAGTGTCGTAGTGTTGTGTTACCACGATAAGGGCAGAAGCTTCCTGGGAATTTATCCCTACCTTGTTCAGAACTTCAACGGATTCTTCCAGACCTCTGGCTATTTCTCTTCGCTGATCTGCGATACCTTGTCCCTGCAGACGTTTGCTTTCGGCTTCCGCTTTCGCTTTTTCCACAATACGTATACGTTCGGCATCCCCGTCAAACTGGGCTGCTATTTTTTCACGTTCTGCCGCATTGATTCGGTTCATGGCAGCTTTCACCTGGGAATCCGGATCGATATCCGTAACCAGCGTTTTGATGATGTCATAACCATAATCGAGCATGGCTTCCTGCAATTCGCTTTTAACGGCAATGGCGATATCATCCTTTTTAACAAAAACATCGTCGAGTTTCATTTTAGGAACTTCGGCGCGTACCACATCAAAAACATAACTGGTGATCTGGTCGTGCGGATATTCCAGCTTATAAAATGCTTCGTAAACCTTTTCACGGATTACGACATATTGTACGGAGATCTTGAGTTTAACAAAAACATCGTCCAGCGTCTTGGTTTCCACAATAACATCCAGCTGCTGGATTTTAAGGCTCACTTTACCTGCAATACGGTCTACGATCGGAATTTTTAATTGCAAACCGGAATGACGTATACTTTCAAAACGTCCGAAACGTTCCACGATGGCTGCGGTTTGTTGTTTCACCACAAAAAATGCGGAGATGAAGATGATGATCCCAAAGAATATCACCGGATAAAATAAGTAACTCATGGCTTCGTTTTTAATAGATTAATTATTCGTGAATATACATAAAAAAAACCTCACAGGTCTTGTTAAACCGTGAGGTTATGGTTATAAATATCGGGTAGAGAAATTACCCGAGCGTGTTTATGGCTTTGTTAATACGGTTAATGGTTTCTTCTTTGCCGAGTATTTCCGCAATATCAAAAATATGAGGGCCTTTCATTTCACCCACCAGGGCAAGACGGAGTGGGGGCATGATCTGTCCGAATCCGTAGCCCTTATCATTTATCCAGGCCTTAACCGTTTCTTCGGTGGCGGCAGAAGAAAAACCGGAAATATTTTCCAGTAAGGCGATGAGTTGCTGCATGAGGTCGGACGTATTCTCTTTCCATTGTTTTTTTGCCGCTTTAGGGTCATAGGATTCCGGTGTTTCAAAAAAGAAGGAAGCCTGGTCCCAAAGTTCACTTACAAAAGTGGCCCGTTCTTTTACCAGGGACACGATGCGGGTCAACGGAAGGGAAGTTTGTATTCCTTTGCCTTCCAATAGTGTTGCAAAAGCTTTTCCGAGCGCGGCGTCATCTTTTTGTTGGAGGTAGTGGTGGTTGAACCATTTTATTTTTTCCGGATCAAACCTGGCGCCGGATTTGTTTACCCTTTCCAGGTCGAAAGCCCCGATGAGTTCTTCTTTGCTGAACAGTTCCTGTTCCGTGCCCGGGTTCCATCCGAGAAGGGCAAGGAAGTTCATTACTGCTTCGGAAAAATAACCGTCTTCGCGATATCCGCGGGAAATATCTCCGGTAACCGGATCGGACCATTGTAAGGGAAATACGGGAAAACCGAGTTTATCACCGTCTCTTTTGCTCAGTTTTCCTTTGCCCGTAGGTTTTAAGATGAGGGGGAGGTGCGCAAATTCCGGTGCTTCCCAGGCAAAGGCACGGTATAACAATACGTGAAGCGCCAGGGAAGGTAACCATTCCTCCCCGCGGATCACATGCGTGATCTCCATCAAATGGTCGTCTACGATATTGGCCAGGTGATAGGTTGGCATACCATCGCTCTTAAAAAGGACTTTATCATCCAGTATTTTGGTCTCCACCGTAATTTCACCACGGATAATGTCTTTCAGCTTTAAAGTTTCGTCTTCCGGGCATTTGAAACGGATAACGTAATCTACCCCGGCGTCTAACTTCTTTTGTGTTTCTTCTGCCGGAAGCGCGAGGGAGTTATTCAGTTTCTGTCTGTTATGCCAGTTGTAGATAAATGTTTTACCCTCGCTTTCATGTTGCTTGCGGTGTGCATCCAGTTCTTCCGCCGTATCAAAAGCATAATAGGCCATGCCGTTTGCAATGAGCCGGTCGGCATAATCTTTATAAAGATGTTTGCGTTCGCTTTGTCGGTAGGGGCCAAAACCTTTGTCTTTGCCAATCCCTTCGTCAAATGGTATACCACACCATTCGAGGGATTCGACGATATAATTTTCGGCGCCTTCAACATAGCGGTTCTGGTCCGTATCTTCTATACGGAGAATAAAATCCCCTCCGTTCTTTTTGGCGAAGAGATAGTTGAACAGTGCGGTGCGAACACCTCCGATGTGTAAGGGCCCCGTAGGGCTGGGCGCAAAACGTACGCGAACTTTCTTTGTCATTTCTTCCTTGTTTGTCCCGCAAATTTACGGGTTTCTCCACAAGCCGCAAATCGCAGTTTGCAGTACGGAAAAAATTGTAACTTTATAGGTTATAACAAAACTATAGTTGAGCGGAGTATTTTTCGCCGCCAAAACACCAAAACAGGAATATGCAGAGTATGGATTCGATACGGCAAAAGCTGGAGGTCTTTATAAGGAAATATTATGTAAACGAACTTATGAAGGGCATATTGCTGTTTACAGCTATAGGGTTGTTGTATTTTATAGGTACGTTACTCGTGGAACATTTTCTGTGGCTGGGCAGTACAGGGCGCACCGTATTGTTCTGGCTGTTTGTCGGTGTGGAAATATTTTTACTCTATAAATTTATTGCTATTCCCGTACTCAAACTATTACGCATTAAAAAAGGGATAGGGTACAGGGAAGCTTCCGGAATAATAGGAAACCATTTTCCCGAAGTCGGGGACAAGCTGATCAACGTACTGCAACTTTCGGATAGCCGTAAAGGAACAGAAAGCGAAAACAATGAACTGCTTCTTGCCGGTATAGAACAGAAATCGGCAGAATTGCAACCTTTCCCGTTTCAGATCGCCGTGGATTTCCGGAAAAATCTTCCTTATGTAAAATACGCACTTATACCTGTGTTCATTGTATTGGTAATATGGATTTCAGGTAATATTAGTTGGTTTTCAGATAGTTATGATAGAGTAGTACATTACAGTTCCGCATATGAACCACCCGCGCCGTTCCGGTTTTTTGTTGTGAACAGTTCTTTGAAGGGAATTGAAGGAAAACCTTTTGAAGTGGAGGTAAAAACAACGGGAGAAGTCGTTCCGGAAGATGTGGAAATACATTTCAACGGGGAAAATTATTTTATGCGTAAAGAGGGTCCCGGCAGTTTTCGTTACGAGTTTAAAAGACCCGGCGGAACTACCGAGTTTTATTTGTCGGCTAATAATGTGCGGTCAAAGCCCTATTGGCTGGAGATCGTGAATGCCCCCGTAATGACCGGTTTTGAAATGTATATGAATTATCCGGAATATCTTGGGATGAGTGCAGATACCCTTAACGGGACAGGGAACGCAACAGTACCGGAAGGGACGGAGATTACCTGGAAACTGAAAACGAGAAATGCAGGTAATGTACATTGGATTTCCGGCGATTCCATAGCCCCCTTCAAAGAAGTTTCACGTGAAGGGAATATTACAGCATTTGATAGATCGGTTAAAGTATACCGGGATACACCATATGAAATTAGAACGGGAAACAAAGATCTTCCCGATTACGAATCTCTTGGTTTTGATATCTCGGTCATAAAAGATGAGTATCCTGAAATAGAAGTAAAGGAAATCCGGGATTCTACAAAGTCTTCCGGAGTACATTTCGTCGGGCAGGTTTCCGATGACCACGGGTTTTACGGATTGGAGATGAAATATTACCCGGAGGATAAAGAAAATGAAGCGAAAGAAAAGAAAATAGCCGTTAATACATCATCGAATGTAGATCGTTTTGCGGATGCTTTTCCGGGGAATCTTCCATTGGAAGAAGGGAGCAATTACGTAATTTATTTTGAAGTCAGGGACAACGATGCTTTAAGAGGAGGTAAGAAGGCGAAGTCCTGTATGTTTACTTACAGGGTACGCACGGAATCGGAAGTGGAGAAGGAGCGAATGGAGAAGCAGAAAAATGCTATTCGGTCCCTCGAAAGATCATTGGGAGAAATGGAAGATCAGCAGAAGGAATTGAAAGAGATCAATACGCTGAATATGGAGAAAGAGCAAAAATCTTTTAACGACCGACAGAGGATGGATCATTTCCTGGAGCGGCAATTGCAACAGGAAAAGATCATGCAGCGGTTCACCGAAGATCTGGAAAACAGACTGGATGAAGTTCCCTCGGAGGAAGATGAAGAGCGTAAAAAATTATTGGAAGAACGGCTTCAGCGACAAAGGGAAGAGTTAAAGAAGAACGAGGAATTACTCAAGGAATTAAAAGAAGTTGCCGATAAGATAAACCGGGAAGATATGGCGAAGCGACTGGAACACCTCTCTAAGTCGCAACAGAACAATAAGAAAAACCTGGAGCAGGTACTGGAACTGACCAAGAGGTACTATGTGACACAGAATGCCGAACGTTTGCGTAAAGAGTTGGAGAAACAGGGAGAGAAGCAGGAAAAAGCGGGTAAGGAAGATATTGAGGAAGGAAAAGTGAAGAATGAAGAGAAGGCTGCGGAACAGGAGGAATTGAATAAGGAATTCGAAGACCTGAAAAAGGAACTTGAAGATTTGGATAAGGAAAACCAGGATTTGAAAAAGCCGATGGATATCGGGAGAGATGAAAAAAAGGAGGATGCTGTTTCCGAAGATCAACAAAAAGCTTTGGATGAAATGAAGAAGGGAGCGGAAGAAAAAGCTAAAGAAAAACAACGGGGAGCGAGTAAGAAGATGAAGCAAATGGCAGCGGAAATGAAATCAAATATGCAGTCCGGGGCATCTTCCGATGACCTGGAAGATGCCGAGGTGTTGCGACAGATATTAAAGAACCTTATCGCCTTTTCTTTTGAGCAGGAAGACCTGATGAAAATGGTGGAAGATATGCAGGACGGTCACCCGGCACTCACCCAAAGCCTGCACAGGCAACATAACCTTAAGGAAATGTTCTCGCATATAGACGACAGCATCTTTGCCCTTTCACTACGAAGGCCTGAACTGTCTGAGCACGTAAACAAGGAAGTAACCGACACCCATTTTCAGATAGATAAAGCTATCGAAAGATTGTCCGATAACGAATTGTACCGTGGAGCATCAAGCCAGCATTATGCTTTTACTGCGGCCAATAATCTCGCAGCATTGTTGAGCAATATTCTCGATAATTTGCAGCAGAATATGAGCATGGGAAACGGGCAGGGCAATAACGAGATGCAGTTACCTGATATCATTCAGGGACAGGAGGACCTGAACGAAAAGATGAAGGATGCTATGAAGGGAGATAAGGAAAAAAATGAGGATGGTAAAGGAGAAAAGAAAGGTGAAGGGGAAGGAGAGTCCGAAGAACTGTTTGAAATCTATAAGCGACAACAAATGCTTAGACAAGCTTTGGAGAAACAATTATCAGACAAGGAAGGACCGGGTAAAGGAAAGGGTAAGGAAAAGTTACTTAAGGAAATGGAACAGGTAGAAGATCAATTATTGCGGGACGGTATAAATCAAAGTACATTGAAGAAGATGCTTAATATGCAGCACGAGTTATTGAAGTTGAAGAATGCGATAAAGGAACAGGGAGAAGAAAATAAGAGAGAGAGCCATGCGAACGAAACGGAATTCGAACCCGGAGAAGGCGGGAGGTTGCCGGAAGTGGAGGAATATTTGCAGGGCATGGAGATATTAAACAGACAAGTATTACCTTTGCGGCAAATTTATAAGGAGAAAGTAAAAGAATATTTTAAGAAGGATGATTAGCTTTCATTACGAATTGGAATTCGCCCTGGGGGACGAACAGAAATATGCGGATTGGATAGAGGGAACAATCGTTTCTGAGGATAAAGAGCCGGGTGAGATAAGTTATATTTTTTGCGATGACGAATATTTGCTCGGGTTAAATCAAAAATTTCTCGACCATGACACCCTCACCGACATTATTAGTTTTGACTATACCGAAGGGAAAACCATTCACGGGGACATCTATATATCGATCGAAAGGGTGTGGGATAATGCTTCCGAATTCGGGGTTAGTTTTGAAGACGAACTCCGGAGAGTAATGGTACACGGTGTGCTGCATTACTGCGGATACAAAGATAAATCAGATGAGGATGCTGCTTTGATGCGGACTAAGGAAGAAGAGAAAATGAAGATGTTCCACGTGGAACAATAGAGTAGGGAGTGGGTTTTGTTCCACGTGGAACAATGCGTGTTTCTAATAGGAAAAACAGTATTAAAAGCATACAGACAATATAAAATAAAATGTAGGGATGTTTGACAGAACGTATGATGTTATTGTTGTAGGAGCGGGCCATGCCGGTTCGGAGGCTGCCGCGGCAGCGGCCAATATGGGGTCCAGAACCCTGTTGATTACTATGAATTTACAGAACATCGCGCAGATGTCCTGTAATCCTGCCATGGGCGGAATTGCGAAAGGACAGATTGTGCGGGAGATTGACGCCATGGGCGGATATAGCGGAATTGTGACCGACAAAACGGCAATTCAGTTTAAAATGCTGAACAAGTCTAAAGGACCCGCGATGTGGAGTCCGAGAGCACAGTCGGACCGGATGCGCTTTGCGGAGGAATGGAGATGGATGTTAGAGCAGACTCCCAATCTGGATTTTTACCAGGAAATGGTGTCGGGACTGATCGTGGAAAACGGAAAGATCACCGGGGTGAAGACCTCACTGGGTATCGAAGTAAAAGCAAAAGCCGTAGTGCTTACCAACGGAACCTTTTTGAACGGATTGATTCATATAGGAGAAAAACAATTCGGAGGAGGCCGGGCAGGAGAGCGGGCGGCAACCGGAATTACGGAAGACCTGATCGAACTCGGTTTTGAGTCCGGAAGAATGAAAACCGGAACGCCGCCAAGGGTAGACGGAAGGTCTTTGGATTATTCCAAAATGCAGGAACAACCCGGAGATGATGTGCCGGAAAAATTCTCGTATTCCGACCAGACGAAGCCTCTCGAAAAGCAGCGGTCGTGTCATATGACCTATACCAGTCTGGAAGTACACGATCTGCTGCGTGAAGGTTTTGATCGTTCCCCCATGTTTAACGGAAGGATAAAGAGTATCGGGCCCAGGTATTGCCCTTCCATAGAAGATAAAATAAACCGTTTTGCCGATAAAGACAGGCACCAGCTATTCGTAGAACCGGAAGGGTGGAATACCGTGGAAGTTTATGTAAACGGCTTTTCCACATCACTGCCCGAAGATGTGCAATTTAAAGCCTTGCGTTCCGTAAGCGGCTTTGAACAGGTGAAATTTTTCCGCCCGGGTTACGCTATAGAGTACGATTATTTTCCGCCCACACAACTCAGGCATACGCTGGAGACCAAGCTGGTGGAAAACCTGTTTTTTGCCGGACAGATAAACGGTACTACAGGATATGAAGAAGCAGCGTCTCAGGGGTTGATGGCGGGTATTAACGCGCACCTGAAAGTATACGAAAAGGAACCTTTTATACTGAAAAGAAATGAAGCGTACATCGGGGTTTTGATCGATGACCTGATTACCAAAGGCACCGAAGAACCCTATCGTATGTTTACTTCCAGGGCAGAATACCGGACGCTATTGAGGCAGGATAATGCCGATTTTCGACTTACGCCTAAAGCCAATAAAATAGGCCTGGCATCAGAAGAAAGACTGCGACGTATGGAAAATAAAAAAGAAAATGCGGATGCCTTTATTCATTTTTTTCGGGAGACCAGTGTAGAACCTGCTGAAATGAATCCTGTTCTCGAAGAAAAAGGATCTTCCCTGATGAAACAATCCGATAAAATGTACAAGGTTTTTTCCCGTCCGAATATAACTATGGAAGATATGCTTCAGGTAGGGGACGTGAAAAAGTATGTTGAGGAAAATAAGCTCGATAAAGAAGTTATGGAACAAACCGAAATACAGGTAAAGTATTCCGGGTATATAGAGAAGGAAAAAAACAATGCGGATAAATTAAACCGTCTCGAAGATATTGCTATTCCCTCTGGTTTTGATTACGATAAATTAAAGTCACTTTCGTTCGAAGCCAGGGAAAAACTGAAGGGTATTCGCCCGGCAACACTTTCACAGGCTTCGAGAATAAGCGGCGTGTCCCCCAGCGATATTAGTGTGATGCTCGTTTATATGGGGAGATAATAAAAAAGATGAAAAAACGATCGTTCCACGTGAAACATTTATACCAACCCCTTTGTTTGCTGGGGTTGGCTTTTTTAATATACGGATGTATTCCGTTGCGTATAGCGCCACGTATTTCAAATTATGAAGTGAGCAGGGGAAAAGATATAGATAAACGGATAAAATTTAAGGAGCATATCTTTGTCTTTGAAAATCCGAAACGAAAAACCCAGTTCGAAAAATTTCTGGAGAACAACTATAAATTGATTCCGTACGGATATGGTGACCGGTATGAAGTGGTGTTGAATGATAATACTTTTGATGTCCGGGTAAGTAATCTTATCCTCAACGATTCTTATATCGACCTGACCGGTATCTGGAATAACGATGACGAAAATGCAGATGATGATATGGACACCTATCACTATATTACTATCCGGGTTTCTTCCGAGTATGAAGAAGATTGCTTGTCCGTAAATTCATTGCATTATGATCTGGTACTCGATTATCTGGAAAAACTCAGAACAGCATATTTAAGTTCCCTCTAATGGACAAAACCGAAAATTCCCTTTATCTGAAATGTAAAGACCATACCGTAAGTGGTGAAACTTTTTCGCTGCTTTGGGATGAAAAATATAAGATGCTCCAAACCTATCCGGTCCCGGATGCCGAAAAGTTACCCGGATATTACCAGAGCGAGGATTATATTTCTCATACCGATTCCAAAAGAGGTTTGTTTGAAAAAGTGTATCACCTGGTGAAAAATTATGCGCTTAAACAAAAACTGAAATATATTCTTTCTGAAAATCCGGGAAAAGGAAACCTTTTGGATATAGGAGCAGGTACGGGAGATTTTTTGAACGTGGCAAAAAATGACGGCTGGAAAGTGGAAGGGATAGAACCGAATGCTTCCGCGAGAAAAAGATCGGCGGAAAAAGGAATTCCGTTACGGGAATTATCCGACGCCTCTTTTGCAGAAGAAAATACCTCCGGATACGATGTAGTAACCATGTGGCACGTACTGGAACACATACCCGATCTGGAAACACAACTCACGCAATTGAAAAAACTGCTTAAAGACAACGGAACTCTTTTTATCGCGGTTCCGAATTTCCGATCCTTCGATGCCGCATATTACGGAGAATTTTGGGCGGCCTATGATGTGCCCCGCCATCTTTGGCATTTTTCTTCGGAGGCCATGACATTACTTTTTGCAGAAAAGGGAATGAAAGTTGTCCGGAAGATCCCGATGAAGTTCGATGCCTTTTATGTAAGCCTGCTTTCCGAAAAATATAAAAACGGTAAAATGAATTTCTTGCGCGCATTCTATACCGGATGGCGCTCCAATCGTAAAGCTTCCCGGTCCGGCGAATATTCTTCCCTGATTTATGTCATAAAGCAGGCGAATAATCAAAATAAGGCGATTTAAGCGGTTTTTAGGCGAAAGACGGGCTGAGCGTCTGATGTGTTTTTGATTTGGCCCCAGGCAGCCCTTATTGAGTCCGATTTTCATAGCTTTTGTTTATTCTTTTGTTTTCACAGATAGACATTTATTATAATATTGTTTTTCAACAAAAGAGAGGTAAAAAATATAAAAACCGGATATGTTAAAAATTTAAACCCTGCTGAAGAGGCTACTTTGAAAACTTTCCTATTTTTGCGTGTAAACAAATTTTAAACCGATGAAAAAAATTTTCATAGCCGGAGTGGCTTTATTTGGATTGTTTTCCTGCCAGCAGGATAAAATTGCTTATGTGGATAATACAACCCTTATCAATGACTACCAGGAGAAGAAAGATATAGAAGCAAAATTTAAAGGCAAGCTTGAGACTTTCGAGAAAAAAACAGACAGCCTTTCCAGGGCGCTGCAATCCGAAGCCCAGGCCTTCCAGTCCGAAGCGTCTAAAATGTCTCAGAGTAAAGCTCAGGAAAAATACGAGCAACTGATGCAAAAGAGACAACAAATACAACAACAGGTACAGCAGGAAGAAATGCTGTTACAACAGGAAAGCCAGGGTCAAATCGATTCCCTGGTAAAAAAAGTACGCGAGTTTGTAAAAGAATACGGTAAAGATAACGGGTATACTTATATTCTTGGAGCCAATGAGGCCGGAAGCGTACTTTATGGTGAAGAAACCAAAGATATTACCAAAGAACTACTGAAAGTACTTAATGATAAGTATTCGGAGAAAAAATAAAAAGCTGTAAGCAACTTATTTTCAAGGCCCGGTTTTCCAATCGGGCTTTTTTATTTCTTGTATTTACAAGAGTTTTTCGGAAGAGGACGTTGTTCCACATGGAACAACGAGTCAGGTAGTGTTGGTTCCATCCGGCCTGAACAGTATCCGGACATTATTTATAATTTTATTTGTTTGTTAATCAGCACTTTACTTTCGTGTTGAGACTGGATTAAATAAAAATTGGCTATATATGTGGAAAAGCGTAACTTTCTGATACCATTAGTCGTCAGATAGTTACAATAACCGATTAAAAAATAAATTATGAAAGCACCGTCATTTTTCCTGATCGCATTATTCCTGGTTTCCTGTAATACGGAGAAAAAGAAAAAAACCGAACCAAAGGAAGTCAAAGAGTATAGCATAGAACAATTTTATGGTAACAGCAGGATAAGCGGAGGAGCCTTTTCCGATGACGAATCCAAATTGCTGGTAAGTAGTGACGAATCCGGAATATTTAACCTGTATGAAATAAATATCGGGGATAATTCCAGGAAGCAGATAACCGATTCTTCGGAAGAGTCTTTTTTTGCCATCGGGTATGTTCCCGGAACAGGGCAGATGCTGTATTCCGCAGATAAAGGAGGAGACGAAATAGATCACATATACTTGTTGGAACCCGATGGTACCACTACCGATCTTACCCCGGGAGAAAAAGCCAAGTCCAGTTTTGCGGGGTGGAGTGAAGACAAAAAATCCATGTATTTCCTGTCCAATAAGAGGGACCCGCGCTACTTTGACCTTTATAAGATGAGCATGGCCGACAAGAAACAGGAAATGCTTTATGAAAATACAGAAGGTTACGCATTTTCCGGAATGTCCGAAGATGAGAAAATAGTTGCATTGAGCAAGTCCGTGACCACCAGCGAAAACCGCCTGTTCCTCTATTACCGGGATTCCGGGGAAATGAAGGAAATATCCGACCCGGAAAAGCCCGGGAGTTATTCCGGTTCCGGTTTCAGTAAGGACGGAAAATACTTTTTCTATATCACAGATACCGATGCCGAATTTTCGTATCTCGTTAAATATGAATTAGCTACGGGAAATAAAAACACGTTGTATAAAGCGGATTGGGATGTGATGTACAGCTATGTAAGTGAAAACGAAAAGTACAGGGTGGTTGCCCTTAACGAAGACGGGAAGAATACCCTGGTGATCCTGGATAATTCGACGGAAAAAGAAGTGGATTTCCCCGAAATACCGGATGGCGATATCGTGGCGGTAAACATTTCGGACAGTGAGGACAAAATGCGTTTGACCGTAGGGACTTCGAAGTCGCCGAATAACCTGTATATCTATGGCTTTAACACAGGAGAAATGAAGAAACTCACAGAGACTCTCAACCCGGAAATCAACAAGGAAGACCTGGTTGCCGCAGAAGTGGTGCGTTTCAAGTCGTTTGACGGCCTGGAAATACCCGCGATTTACTATAAACCCCAAACCGCAACAGAAGAAAACAAGGTACCTGCCCTGGTATGGGTGCACGGCGGACCCGGGGGACAGTCCAGAACAGGATATTCCTCACTGATACAATACCTGGTGAACAGTGGTTATGCCATACTGGCTGTAAACAACAGGGGAAGTAGTGGTTATGGAAAAACATTCTATAAAATGGACGACAAAAACCACGGGGATAAGGATTTGAAAGACTGTATCTGGGGTAAAAAATGGTTGCAGGAACAAGTGTATATCGACTCGGATAAAATAGGGATCATTGGTGGCAGCTATGGCGGATACATGACCATGGCGGCGATGACCTTTGAACCGGAAGAATTTAAGGCGGGAGTGAATATTTTTGGTGTAACCAACTGGCTGCGGACCCTCAGGTCCATTCCGCCGTATTGGGAATCCTTCCGTACAGCGCTCTACGAAGAACTGGGAGACCCGAATACTGCCGATTCCGTACGACTACGGGCGATTTCCCCGCTTTTTCATGCCGATCAGATCAAAAACCCCGTGATGGTTTTACAGGGATCTAACGACCCGAGAGTACTGCAGGTAGAATCGGATGAGATTGTGGAAGCGATGGAACAAAATAATATTCCCGTGGAGTATATCGTATTTCCGGACGAAGGCCATGGTTTTGTCAAAAAGGAAAATGAAATTGAGGGATACGGAAAAATACGCAGCTTTCTGGACACTTATCTGAAAGGGGAGGGCGCTGAAAAATAAAGAGGATATGGACTTTATTGCAGTAAGTAAACCCCGGAAATAGCAGGGATAAGGTAGATGACAATGCCCCGCGCACCGTCATAATCTTTGGCTACACGCTGTCCGAAAAGGAGGAGTAATAAGGTAAAGCAGCAAAGAGCGGCACCGTAAAAACCATAAGTCTTGTCATTGTCCGTAAGAATGGATACGACACCCCATATACAAAGTATTCCGGCGATGATCTCCAGCACAAGTATCATCGCTACGGAAAAGGGGATCAAGTTTTCCAGGAAAGTTTTGGCAAAATGTTCGCGAAGCCAGGATATATTGCCTTTCCAATCCGTTATTTTGTCTATTCCGCTTTGGAGGAATGTGATGATGAGCAGCAGAAGTATGAGGATTTCGGCGCTGTTGTTCCGAAGATTTTCCATAGTATTGTTTTTTGCCGGATCAGTATTTGTGCAACAACCTGGTGAGTTTTATGGAGAGGTCCGTGAGGACAATCTTGGAGTTCCCGTTACGTTCAATATGGTAAATGGCATCCTGTAATTCGCGGGTGATCTCGTTGATATTGTTACCGCTTACGAAAGGAGCGAATTTTTCCAACCGGAAATTTTCGACCCGGAATTCCATGAAAACCAGTGAGCCGGCATTATAGTTAAGCAAAAGGGCCTGCCGGAAGACGTCCAGGCAATAATTCAGGAAGAGTTTCTGTGTTTCCCTTCCCGTAGCGGCTATTTGTTCTCCCCAGGCGATCAGGTCGAGTATTGCCGCCTTATTTCCCTTGGCGCGGAAAGCGGACCGGACCCATTGCACGAACCAGGTTTCGAAAGTCAGGTCACTGTTATCCCTGTTTGCCAGAATCATGGCCCGGTTATAGTCCCCGTTGGCCTGGTGGGCTATTTTTATCGCGTCTGTTTCCGAAATGTCCTGTGCCATAAGCCCTTCCCGGACAGCGACTTCCGCAAGCGGGGGGAAGTGCAGGATCTGGCACCGCGAAAGTATGGTTTGTATAATCTGCTCTTCCTCCTTTGCAATGAGTATAAACAGGGTTTTATTCGGTGGCTCTTCGATGAGCTTGAGCAATTTATTGGCAGCAGAAGTATTGAGTTTTTCCGCCATCCAGATAATCATCACCTTATAACCACCTTCATAAGGTTTCAATGAAAGCGATTTTACGATTTCCTGAGCTTCGTCCACACCGATTTGTCCCTGCTTGTTCTCAATTCCCAGCATCTGGTACCACTCAAAGAGAGTTCCGTACGGATGTTCCCTGACAAACTGCCGCCATTCCTCCAGGAAGTTATTGCTGACCGGGCGCGATTTTATTTTGCCGTTGGGAGCAACCGGAAAAGCAAAATGCAGGTCCGGATGGGCGAGGTTGCCGAATTTCAGGTTACAGGATTCCGAACCGGTATTGTTTTCACCTCCGGTATTATTACAGAGGATATACTGTGCATAAGCAATGGCCATAGGCAGTACCCCACTGCCTTCGGCACCTACGAATAATTGGGCATGCGGTATCCTGTCTTGTTCCGCACTAACGGTCAGGTGTTTTTTGATATGTTCCTGTCCCAGGATGTCTTTGAATAGCATACGGCAAATATAAAAGGTTTATGACAATATAAAATAGTCTCTTATGATGGGTTCGGGGCTGTATCTAAACTGGCGGGCTTTAAATCCTATGATGGTTTAGTTGTCCGGTTAAGAAGAAAAACAGCTTTACGGCCCGCTGTTTCAGGTTTTAATCTTTAATATGATCACAAAAAAAGATCTTCAAAACTCCGAACTCATGAACTCCAAAACTCTTTAACTTCTCATCAAACCTTAAACTTTCTTAATATGATGCGTTTGCCCCGCTATCCCGTACCGATTTAACATTATTCTAATAAAACTCCTATTTTTACAAGCCAATATTTATTTACATTTGTGCTTTCGTACCGGCCTTGTACATATCCGGAAGGTGCGGAAAACCCTCTAAAATACGTAAACACATACTTTTATGAAGACAATAGATGATTTTGACTTTAAAGGAAAAAAAGCATTGATCCGTGTGGATTTTAACGTGCCTATGGATGCAGAATTTAACGTGACTGATACAACCCGTATAGAATCTGCAAAACCTACGGTTATTAAAATTCTTGAAGATGGAGGAAGTGCCGTATTGATGAGCCATCTTGGGCGGCCGAAAGGGCAACCGCAGGATTCCATGTCTTTAAAGCATATCGTAAAAGCGGTGTCTGATATACTGAATGTCAAAGTAAATTTTGTGGAAGATTGCGTAGGGAAAAAAGCGGAAGAAGCCGTTGCCAATCTGAAGAGCGGAGAAATATTGTTATTGGAAAATCTGAGGTTTCACTCTGAAGAGGAAAATGGAGACGAAGCCTTTGCGGAGCAACTGTCCAAACTAGGAGATGTTTATGTAAACGACGCTTTCGGTACTGCACACAGGGCCCATGCATCTACCACTATAGTGGCAAAATTTTTCGAAGGCCGTAAATGTTTCGGGTATTTGCTCGCGAAAGAAATAGAGAGTATAGATAAAGTAATGAAAACCGGGGAAAAACCGGTAACTGCCATACTTGGAGGATCTAAGGTATCTTCCAAGATCACCATCATTGAAAATATTCTGGACAAAATAGACCACCTCATCATAGGCGGGGGGATGACCTATACTTTTATCAAGGCACAAGGAGGCAAGATAGGAGATTCTATCTGTGAGGATGACAAGCAGGAGCTGGCGATGGAAATACTGAAAAAGGCCGGGGAAAAAGGAGTGAAAGTACATTTACCCGTGGATGTTATTGCTGCGGATGACTTTGACAATGATGCCAACACACAGGAGGTTGCGGTAAATGAGATCCCTGACGGATGGCAGGGACTGGACGCCGGTCCGAAGACCCTGCAGAATTTTAAAGAAGTTATTCAGCAATCCAAAACTATATTGTGGAATGGTCCCATAGGTGTTTTTGAGATGGAGAGCTTCCAGAACGGAACCAAGGCCATCGGCTATGCTATTGAAGAAGCCACTAAGAATGGAGCTTTTTCCCTCGTTGGAGGAGGAGATTCCGTAGCAGCTGTAAAACAGTTCGGTTTTGAAAATAAAGTGAGTTATGTGTCTACGGGAGGCGGGGCCATGCTCGAAAGCCTGGAAGGAAAAACATTGCCGGGAATTGCCGCAATTTTGAAATAGCGTAAGTTTTTACTTGGCTAGTAGTACAGAATAAATCCCTGTTCCGGGTTTGCGGAGGCAGGGATTTTTTATTTTAACACGTTTTAAAAGTCTTATTTAAATAAAAAATACGATTTTTACGGGATTTCCGTTAATCCAAAAAAGAACCTAAACCAGATGAAACGCTATTTTGCTACCCTAATTTTGGCCACAGTCACCACATGGAGCTACGCGCAGGAAGTTGCCGAAATCGATGAAAATCAGGGATATCCGGAAGGGACAGAACTTACCGTCGAAAAGAAAGACTCCTTATTACCGAAAGTCACCATTGAAAAAATTGATGGGAAGTACAGGTTACGCGATCATTCCCTGGCAGCGAAGATAGACAGTCTTTGGCTCAAGGAATTATACGATAACAGTTTGTACGATACTATTGTGAATACCGTTACCGAACTGGACTATGAAAAGGTAAAGTATAAGGAATTACCTACTAACGTCCTGAAAGCGCGACTCGCAGAATTGAATGAAAAAACACCTTTCAATGTAGAATACAATCCCGAACTGGAGAGTGTTATTAAAAACTTTCTGAAGAACAAAAGAGGTTTTCTGGAAAGAACAATGCTAAAGAGCCAGTATTATTTTCCTATGTTCGAACAGGAACTGGATAACCATGACATTCCTTTGGAGATGAAATACCTGGCCATCATAGAATCTGCATTAAATCCGAGGGCAAAATCGTGGGTGGGAGCCACCGGTATATGGCAGTTTATGTATGGTACCGGGAAAATATACGACCTGGAAGTGAGTTCTTATGTCGACGAACGGAGTGATCCCGTAAAATCTACTAAAGCGGCGTGTAAATACCTGGCCAAACTCTACGAGATATTCGGCGACTGGGACTTGGCATTGGCCGCATATAATTCAGGACCTGGAAATGTATCGAAGGCGATCCGCCGCTCTGGAGGATACCAGAATTACTGGAACCTGAGGCCTTTCCTGCCCAGAGAAACGGCAGGTTATGTACCTTCTTTCCTTGCCATGATGTATATATTCGAATATGCCGGCGAACACGGATTGCATGTACAAAGACCGGAAGTAGCTTATTTTGAAACCGATACGGTCCATATAAAACGCTCCGTAAGTTTCGACCAGATATCCGAACTTATCAATGTGGATGTAGACCAGTTGCAATTTTTAAACCCTGCATATAAACTGGATATTGTGCCTTTTATCAAGGATGAAGTACACCCGTTACGGCTTCCGAGTGCTGCCCTGGGAAAATTCGTAGCCAATGAAGGAGCTATCTATGCCCATATAGAAACCGAAGAAGCTAAGAAAGAAAAACCCCTGCCCCAGTTTTTTGCAAAGAACAGCAAGATAACCTATAGGGTGAGAAAAGGAGATTACCTGGGAAGGATAGCAAATCGTTACGGTGTTCGTGTCAGCGATCTGAAACAGTGGAACGGACTGAGAAATAATCGTTTGAGAATAGGACAGCGCCTTACCGTATATCCGAAGAAATCAGTTATGAAACCAGTGACGAAAACGGCTTCGGCAACCCCGGTTTCTTCCGGCAACAATGTGTATACGGTGAAGAAAGGTGACTCGCTATGGACGATTTCCAAAAAATTTCAGGGAATTTCTGTTAAAAATATTCAAGATTGGAACGATATTAGTGGGAGTAGTTTAAAACCGGGAATGAAGCTGAAGCTTTGTAACTGTTAGAACAAACCACTAAATCTAAAACAAAATGACAGAAAATGCGCCTGCCCGTTACAAGGCAGACAGGATGTTAAAAAACTACCGAAAGAAGGACAATGCAGGGATGGGCCTGCATCGTAACGGTTTACTCACCATTTTTTTGGCCTGTATTCTTTTGGTATTTGCTTCCTGCGAAGAGAAGAAAAAAGACAAGAAACGTTATCTGCCTGACTCCGTAGGGGCTATCAATTCCCTCGCGGTGGTTATAGATAACGATATGTGGAATGGTGAAGTAGGAGATGAGATACGGGAATATTACGCCGCTCCCGTAGATGGACTTCCCTGGGAAGAACCTGTTTTTACCCTGCACCAGATACCCCTTCAGGTCTTTAAGGGATCGACAACCAAGAGTCGGAACATTCTTTTCGTTCAAAAAGACAGCACTACAAATTCCGGAATAAGTACCGATGCTTATGCACATCCGCAAAAAGTAGGTGTTGTACAGGCGCCGGACAACGGTAAACTGATTGATCTTATCGGAAAAACATCGGAACAGTATATCCGTGAATTCAAAGACAACGATATAAAGGAGAACCAGAAAAGATTTCACAAGGCTCTTAATAAAGAGACGTATATACAAAAGAAATTCGGGGTTTCTCTTACCATGCCGTCCATCTATAAAACGTCAAAACAGGAAGATAACTTTATCTGGATAGAACGGATTATTCCCAAAGGGGCCATGCACATTTTTGTGTACGAACTTCCTTTGAACAGTATTCCCAACGACTCTTCCCGTGTAGATGCCTTTATAAAAATGCACGATTCCATTGGCAAAAAATACGTCCCCGGACGAGAGGAAGGCATGTACATGATCACACAAAAAGCTTATGCGCCTTATATTTTTGACATTACCCTGGCCAAAAAGCCTACCATAGAGGTAAAGGGTATGTGGGAAATGAAAAACTTTGCTATGGCAGGACCTTTCGTATGCTATTTGATCCGTGACGAAGAAAACGATCGGCTTTTAGTACTGGAAGGACTTACCTTTGCCCCCGCCGAAGACAAACGCGATTATATGTTTGAACTGGAAGCCATACTGAAGAGTGTAAAATTTATCTCCGAAGAGAAACCGGAATAAAACCCACAGAAACTAACCGAAAAAATACATGTAATAATAATGGCGGATAATTCCGCCCGAAAAACTTTTGCATTTAATCTTCCTTTTATCGTGAATTTTTTAAATTACGTTTCCAGTCATACGGACCTTCCCGAAAGAAGCATTACAAACACATTAAAATTACTGGAAGAAGACAGTACCGTTCCTTTTATCGCCCGTTACCGTAAAGAAATGACAGGGAACCTGGATGAGGTACAGATCTCGGAAATACAAAAGCTGAAAAATGCTTTTGAGGAGTTACAAAAACGAAAGGGATCGGTACTTAAATCCATAGAAGAGCAGGAAGCACTCACCCCCGAATTGAAGCAGAAAATAGAAAAAGCGGATTCCCTGACCGAAGTGGAAGACCTGTACCTGCCCTTTAAACGTAAACGAAATACCAGGGCGGGGATAGCGCGGGAAAAAGGATTGGAACCCCTGGCCAAAATACTTATGGCGCAGTCCGCAGGTGCCGATCCGGAAAGTGCCGCATCGCGGTTTCTAAACGATAAAGTTGAAGGGGTTGAAGATGCACTGCAGGGGGCTGTGGATATTATTGCGGAATGGATAAGCGAAAACAGTAGGGTTAGGCACACCTTAAGGCGAATGTTCCGCAGAAATGCCGGGATCTCCGCCGTGGTGGTCAAAGGCAGGGAAAAAGAAGAACAGGCCCAGAAGTATCGCCAGTATTTCGACTGGAACGAACCACTGTACAGGTGTCCTTCGCACCGCCTGCTGGCCATGCTTCGTGCGGAAAAAGAAGAAGTCATCCGGGTAAAGATTAATGTGGATAAGGATACAGCCCTGGAAAACATTGAAAAAGCCGTTATACGGAACGAATTTTCTCGGGCCGTGGAATATGTTCGAAAAGCCTCAAAAGAGGCTTACGAGCGTCTTCTGTACCCCGCAGTGTCCAACGAAGTACTTAAAGAAGCCAAAGAAAAAGCAGATGAAACGTCTATAAAAGTATTTTCCGGGAATTTACGGCAGCTGCTGCTGGCCCCTCCCTTAGGAGAAAAACGCATCCTTGCCATAGATCCGGGATATAAAAGCGGCTGTAAGATCGTATGCCTGGATGAAAGGGGAGACCTGTTGCATAACGAAAACATATATCCTCATCCGCCGCAAAGAGAATCCACACAAGGAATGAAAAAGATCCGTTCGCTGGTCAATGCATATCGTATAGAGGCCATTGCCATTGGTAACGGTACCGCATCGAGGGAAACCGAGGCCCTGGTAAAGAAAATAGCCTTTGACCGCGACGTTCAGGTTTTTGTGGTGAACGAGAGCGGGGCATCGGTATATTCTGCTTCAAGTATCGCAAGACAGGAATTTCCGAATTACGACGTTACCGTAAGAGGGGCGGTTTCCATAGGAAGACGACTGGCAGACCCCCTGGCCGAACTGGTAAAGATAGACCCTAAATCCATAGGAGTGGGACAATATCAGCACGACGTGGACCAGGGCCGATTGAAGACCGGGCTCGATGCCGTGGTGATGAGCTGCGTAAACAGTGTAGGAGTTAATGTAAATACCGCAAGTCCCAGTCTTTTGAGCTATGTTTCGGGTATAGGGCCTTCCCTGGCAGAAAAGATCGTGGAATATCGCAGTACAAACGGGGAGATACGCTCCAGGAATGAATTGTTGAAAGTACCGAGGCTGGGAAATAAAGCCTTTGAGCAGAGTGCCGCTTTTTTTCGTGTATTACAAAGCGATAAT
The DNA here is from genome assembly GCF_052983395.1 of Sinomicrobium halophytocola. Lineage (NCBI taxonomy): Bacteria > Pseudomonadati > Bacteroidota > Flavobacteriia > Flavobacteriales > Flavobacteriaceae > Sinomicrobium > Sinomicrobium halophytocola. The sequence goes on along the minus strand of NZ_JBRKIT010000018.1, from coordinate 69,267 downwards.
CCGCTGGACAATTCCGCCATTCATCCCGAAAGCTATGCCGTAGTGGAAAAGATGGCAGCAGACCTGCAGCTTAAAGTTTCGGAAGTGATAGGCAATAAAGAGAATATTGCGAGGATACGCCCGGAAAAATATTGTACCGAAACCATAGGCCTTCCTACTTTGACGGACATTGTAAAAGAACTCGAAAAACCCGGCCTGGACCCGAGGAAAAAAGCGGGAGTTTTTGAGTTCAGCAAAGATCTGAAGAGCATTGAAGATGTGAAGCCGGGGATCACAGTTCCGGGCATCGTAAACAATATTACCAATTTCGGCTGTTTTGTGGATATAGGGGTAAAAGAAAGCGGACTTGTTCATATTTCCAAACTCAGCAATGAATTTGTAAGTGATGTAAACAGCGTGGTGAAATTACATCAGCACGTTATGGTAAAAGTGATAGATGTGGACCTGGAGAGAAAGCGGATACAACTTTCTATGACAGACTGATATATTGGTTTTGTGAAGACTTTACGATCCTAATTAAGCAAAAAAACCCCTATCCCGGTTGGGATAAAGGTCGTTCAGATTGTCTATAGTAGAATAAAACTATTCTTTCTTGTTGCTTTCGGGAGAAGGTTCCTCCTCTTTCGTCGCGTCTTTAAATTCTTTTATCCCACTTCCAAGCCCCCGCATCAGTTCCGGTATTTTTTTACCGCCGAAAAGCAACAGAAGTACTACTACTACTAATACTATCTGCCACGGGCCGATCATTCCTAAAAAAATATTCAATGACATCATTTTTCCTTAAATTTACTATAGCAAAGGTAATAAGAAAAGTTTAATCGCGGCGTTAATTATTATATTTTTAAGAACAGAGCTCTGTATAGAACGTTATATTTGCAAGAACTATGGCAGAAAATAAACCAAAAAGAAAGAAACTTGCAAAAAAGCTTTTGCACAAGTATCGACTGGTTATTCTGAACGAAGATACTTTTGAAGAGCGGCTTTCCTTCCGGCTTAACAGGCTTAACGTTTTTGTGGTGGGGACATCCTTTGCCGTATTTCTCATAGCGATCACCACTATTTTGATTGCGTTTACCCCCTTGCGTGAATACATTCCCGGATATTCTTCCACAGCGTTAAAAAGACAGGTTGCCGAACTCACATATAAGACGGATTCTCTGGTTTCCGTCCTGAATTATAACGACAGATACATAGATAACGTTAAAAAAGTTCTGACAGGAGAAATAAGTCCGGCCGATATGGAAGCAGAAACGCGGGCAGATTCTCTGGCCGAAGAAGAACGTCCGGACCTTTCCGAGGTAGACCTTACCCCCGGTGAAGAAGATATGGCACTGCGAGAGGAAGTAGCCATGGAAGATAAGTATAACCTGGTAGGAAGCGCCCTTTCCAAAGTGGATTTTGTACTGTTTCCCCCGGTTTCAGGGGCTATATCCAATACTTTTAACCTCGAAGGAAAACATTTTGCCGTAGATATAACCGGTGTTTCCGGCACCCCGGTAAAAACAGTTGCCGATGGTGTTGTTATATTTGCCGAATGGACGGTAGAAACGGGTTACGTCTGTATTATTGAGCACTCTTTCGGCCTTATATCCGTGTATAAACACAACGGAACCCTTACGAAGTCGCAGGGAGAACTTGTAAAGGCCGGGGAAGTAATCGCTACCATGGGCAATACCGGCGAACTTTCTACAGGCCCGCATCTTCACTTTGAGTTGTGGAGTAATGGCTATCCGGTGAACCCCACCGACTATATAGATTTTGATTAAAATAAAAAACCGGGAAACCGCTTTCGCCACTACTGGGGCAACTCGCGGTGATTTGTCAAATTCAGCATATGTCTTTAAAATCTTTTGCCGCAAAAATATTTGCGCGAATTACATACGGAAAGATTCAGCAATGGGCGGACCGTCCGGCAGAAACCCAGGAAAAAATATTCCGGGAGCTCATAGCTTCCGCTTCCGCGACCGCTTTCGGAAAAGACCACGATTTCGGGCAGATCCGGAATCATGAGGATTTTGTGGAGAGGGTTCCCGTCCGCGACTACGAAGCCCTGAAACCCTATGTAGAGCGTGTGGTTGAAGGTGAAGAAGATGTGTTATGGAAGGGTAAACCGGTGTATTTTGCCAAAACTTCCGGCACCACCTCCGGGGCCAAATACATACCCTTAACGGCCGATTCCATGCCTCACCATATCAAAGCGGCAAGAAATGCCATATTGTGTTATATTCACGAAACCGGGAATGCCTCCTTTGTAGACGGGAAAATGATCTTTTTACAGGGAAGCCCCATACTTCAGGAGAAAAACGGTATAAAACTTGGCAGGTTGTCCGGCATCGTAGCACATTATGTGCCCAAATACCTCCAGAAAAACCGGATGCCCAGCTGGGAAACCAATTGTATCGATGACTGGGAAACCAAGGTAAACAGGATTGTGGAGGAGACACTCAGGGAAGATATGGCCGTTATAAGCGGAATACCTTCGTGGGTGCAGATGTACTTTGAAAAATTGCATGCCAGGACAGGTAAAAAGGTGGGCGAAATTTTCAGGAATTTCCGGCTTTTTATTTACGGCGGCGTGAATTACGAACCCTACAGGGCCAGGTTTGAAAATCTTATCGGAAGAAAAGTAGACAGTATAGAACTCTTTCCTGCCAGCGAAGGGTTTTTTGCCTATCAGGACTCCCAAAAGGAAAAAGGGATGTTGCTTCAGCTGAATTCCGGCATTTTTTATGAATTTATTCGTGCCGATGTGTTTTCTGAGGAAAACCCGGAAAGAATTACCATCAAGGATGTGGAAACCGGTGTGAATTATGTGATGATTATATCCACCAATGCCGGCTTATGGGCATATAACCTGGGAGATACCGTACAGTTTACTTCATTGAAACCCTATCGTTTAATTGTTTCCGGAAGGATAAAACACTTTACATCCGCCTTTGGCGAACACGTTATAGCCAAAGAAGTAGAAGAAGCGATGCGCCAGGGTCTTGAAAATTTCGGGGGAAGTATAAACGAATTTACCGTGGCCCCGCAGACCGATCCGGGAGAAGACGAACTCCCGTATCACGAATGGCTGGTGGAATTCGGGGAAGAGCCGGAAAACCCGGGAGGCTTTGCCCTCAAAATCGATGAAGCCCTCCGGAAACAGAACAGTTATTACTATGATCTTATCGCAGGCAACATACTGCAACCCCTGAAGATAACGAAAATAAAAAAAGACGGTTTTGCAGATTATATGAGAAGCATAGGAAAACTTGGCGGTCAGAATAAAGTACAACGCTTGTCTAACGATCGTAAACTGGCAGAAGCATTATATCAATATAAAATTTGAACCCAATGAAACATCAAATGACTCTTACAAAACTATTTATTTTTACATTTTTTGCATTACTGTTATTGGGGAGCTGTGCCTCCGGAAATATATCTTCATATACGATAAAAGAACCTGTAAGGATTTACGATAAGATAGCCGTGGTGTGGACATCGTCGAAAAATGACATAACCGGTTTGGATTCTATTACCTATAACGAGACCTTCCGCCGGAATTTTAACAATCTGGACGGCGCTAAATACAGAAAACAACTTGAAAAAACCTTTACCAGGAATATGTTCCCTACACAGGTTATAACGGCAGGAGAGCTTTTTGATATTAATAGAGACTACGGTTATGATGAATTTATCGATAAGATAGAAGCCTGGGAAGCCCCTGCAATCCTGGTTATAAAACAGGCATCCTGGCAACAGAAGCAGCATATTGACGGGTTGGACGGGGATATCTCCACCAGGTATGAGCCCGATGCCAAATTTCATGTGTATCTCATCGATGCCGCTTCGAAAGAAAATATATGGATGGCGACCTCCGGGGTTTCCGGAGACTTCTATGCCGGTTATGAAACTATAAATAATAACCTGGCGCGTAAAGTAGTGAGGAAATTGCGCAAGGAAGGGTACATAGCAAATAAGGACCTGAAAAGAGCCATGCAATAGCTTCCACTCCCTTCCTTACAAAAATTACATATGCAGATAATATAAAATCCCGTATTTTTGTGCGGAAAATAAGATATGAGTAAAATTAAAGGAAGGACACGGGCACAGGAATCTACCAATGCTATTGAGCGGATGTACATTACCATGCGACATCTGTTCAACCGGGGGTTCTATAAGCCTATGGGAATTTCCGGGGAAACATTGCGGCAGTCCCTTTTACAGCTTCGCCCGGAGATCTACGGCTCCATTGCCGAAGATAAGGTAGAGCTGAACGGGCTGATGTATATCCTGGACAGGCTTCCCATAGGTATTGAAGAATGCCGTTATATAAACCTGACTTCCGACGAAGGATATAAAAAATCGCATTTTCAACCGATTATTCCACCCAAAAGAAGAAGAAACTGTTACCGGGTAGACGAAGAACAGATGAGTATTGAAATTACCCGCGGACGTTCGGATATTTATGATATTCTCACACACCTTACCTTTTTGTACATAGAGTCGCAGAAGATATGCAGACGTGTTTATATGGATGAAACCGGCGAAACCAACAGGGATTGGTTTAAACTGGAAAATGCCGTACAGAAAGGAAAACTTACCCGGGCAGAAAGAGAAATAGCCCTTATACATATAGCTAACATCCTCGGAAGGACTTTTGACGAAGCCCTCGATGCCCACCGGGCCTTTGCCACCAAACAGATGCCTGATCGCTTTTTGCATATTGTTTACTGGATGGGAAAACTGGCCATAGAAGAAGAGAGAGACAACAATAAGCGGACCGTTACTTTTAGTCCTATACTAAGGGAGAGGCTCGGACATCATATTCACGGAGAGGCCTGGGCGAACAATATAAAAAAGATTCTGCAGAAAGATAAACTGTTACATCGGCCCATACACATTATCAGCGCCAATATGCACAGTGTGATGAACTCCATTTTTGCCGCGGAAGCCCTTAAAAAAGAAGTCTCTGGGAAAGAGCGTCTGGAACTTTATGAGGCGCTTAGTCTTCCCGGTAACGGGTCCATGCGCGATAAGGTAAAAGCATTTGCCCTTAAAAACGGTATGGTCTCTATAGACGATACCTCCGGCACCAATATAGATGTGCAGGTATTTGACACGGCCAGGATAAATTTCAGCCATGCCGATTATAATTTTAACACGGATCTTCCCGACAACGAAAAGCCCGTACTTTTTGTCATGGATTATGCGTTCGGGGAACAGGCATACGAAACTATAGACGAACTCTTAAAGCCGTATAAGGATAAAAATAAGCAGGCGAAAGGAACAGAAAAGAAAGACAAACTCCATTTTCTGAACGTGGTTTCCGTGTCGGTTATGGGAAAAGCGGGAATCCTCGAAGGAGGCAAGGGAGACCTGATGATCCCTTCGTCCCATATTTTCGAAGGAACGGCGGATAATTATCCTTTTAAGAACGAACTTTGTAAAGAGGATTTCGAAGGACACGGGTTGAAAGTCTTTGAAGGAACTATGATTACCGTACTGGGAACCTCTTTGCAAAACAAGGACCTGTTGAAGTTCTTCCACGACTCCACCTGGAATGTAGTCGGGCTGGAGATGGAAGGAGCACATTATCAGAAAGCCATTCAGTCTGCATCGAGGATAAGAAAAAGCATAGCCGAAGACGTTAAGGTACGTTACGCGTATTATGCCTCCGATAACCCGCTGGAAACGGGAAGCACCCTGGCCTCCGGAGGCCTGGGCACCACAGGAGTGAAACCCACTTACCTGATAACCCGAAGAATACTGGAACAAATACTTAACAAAGGTTGAAACAGAACACCCCGGCCGGGTTCTAAAAGATTATCCGGTTCCTGAAAAACTACCGATATTATGAATGAAAACACACGACAAAACGATACTTCCGACGAAATAGATCTGGGCGTTTTACTTCAGAAGATCAAGGATTTCTTCAAATGGATTATCAGAGGCATCTATAGCGTATTTCTCTTCTATAAGAAATTTGCCATACTATTGCTCATCCTTATCATAGCGGGGTTTATCGCCGGGTATTTTATGGATTCTTCCGGTTCCAAAACCTATAGTAACGAGGTTATCGTCGTGCCCAACTTTGGCAGCGTGGATTATTTGTACACCAGTATTCAGGAACTCGATGCGAAAAGACAGATTGGAGATATCAGTTTTTTCAAGAGGATGGGAATAGATTCCGTGAATTATTTTTCCGGCATTGAAATAGAACCTATCGTAGATATCTATAGCTTTCTGGGAGAAAACCGCACCAATCTCGAGGCATTTAAGGCACTGAAAGGAGATGCGTCTACGGTAGGTGCTATGGAAACTGCGAAAAACTACAAGTTTCACAGGATAACCATCTATACCAAAACGAGGAAGAACTCTTCAAAAGTAGTTGCAAAAATCCTGGATTTTCTGAATGATAACGATTATTACAATACGATAAAAAGCAGCCTGGGCGATAACTTGTCATCGCGAATAAAAACGAATAAGGAAGCCGTACGGTATATTAATGATATACTTAAAGCTCAGGGAAATGCGAAAGCCGAAGGGATCAAACCCGAAGATAACCTGTTCCTGTTCAGGTCCGAATCCCAGATCGGATCAATGGGGACACTGGTGAATTCGCAACAGGAACTGTTCGAAGAGATTGACAAGCTTACGGTTGAAGCTACGGATGCGGATAAAGTGATAAAAGACGTATCCATAAAGATCAACATTCCCAGAAAAGGAATCACTTCATCGAAAAAATGGCTGTTACCCTTGGTAATATTCACGGCATTTTCCGGCCTGTTCCTGCTGATCTTCCTCTTTAAGAGGATGAAGGAAATAGCCACGGAAGAATAGAACATGCGTTCAACGCCGGCTTACCCGGTTTTTGCAGGTAAAGTACAATGTCGTCCGATGGGAAATGATGCTGTTTTTAATATAGCCAATGATACGGATTTCGAAGCTGTTGCTCTTCATGTCTTCCGATACCAGTACCGGAATAATGTGGTATACCGGAAATTCTGTGATCTTCTTGGACGTAAACCCGAAAAGATAAGATCAATAGAGGAAATCCCTTTTTTACCCATTTCATTTTTCAAAACGCATACCGTAGTTGCTTCGAAAGATACTCCCGAAGAAATATTTACCAGCAGCGGTACTACGGGGATGAGTACCAGTAAACATTACGTTACGGACCGGAGCATATACGAACAAAGCTTTTTAAGGGCATTTAAGCGTTTTTACGGAGATATTGAGGGCTATACAGTACTTGCCCTGTTACCGTCTTATCTGGAGCGCGAGGGCTCTTCCCTGATCTATATGGCAGATGAGCTCATACGCAGGTCGGCCGATAAAAACAGTGGTTTTTACCTGCACGACCTGGCTGCACTGAGCGATAAACTGGAAGATCTGGACAAAAGCGGGAAAAAGATACTGCTTATCGGTGTTTCGTTTGCCTTGCTGGACCTTTTGGAAAGCCGTGAATTTCAATTGAAAAATACGATCATCATGGAGACGGGAGGGATGAAAGGTAGGAGAAAAGAACTCATTCGCGAAGAACTGCACCGGATATTGTGTAAAGGCTTTGACGTACCGGAGATACACAGCGAGTATGGGATGACCGAATTATTATCACAGGCATATTCTTCCGGGAACGGCAGTTTTAAGTGCCCCCCGTGGATGAAGATCGTTATAAGAGATCCGGAAGATGCACTATCGTTACAGCCCGGAGGAAGGACAGGCGGTATCAATGTCATAGACCTTGCTAATATAAATTCCTGTTCCTTTATTGCCACCCAAGACCTGGGCAAAACACACCCGGACGGAAGTTTTGAAGTATTGGGCAGGTTCGACCATTCCGATATACGCGGATGTAATCTTATGGTAATGTAGTTATCCTCCGGTAGCGTTGCACGGCCGTGTAACCATCAAAAAAACAGGGACAAAAAGCCCCGTTTTTAAATACCGCATCTAATGTCTAAAATCTCAGATCTCAAATCTAAACCTTAACCAACACGAAATAGTTCTTCTTACCGCGTTGCAGTAAAACAAACTTATTGTTGATGAGGTCTTTATCCGTAATCGTATAGCCTTCGTTTACTTTTTCTTTGTTGACAGAGATTGAGTTTTCCTTGAGTGCACGTTTGGCTTCACCGTTGGATTTCAGGAATCCGGACTTTTCGCTCAACGCGCCTATAACATCCAGTCCTTCTTCTATAACAGCCGCGGCAACTTCGGCTTGTGGTACGCCGTCAAATACATCGAGAAAGGTTTTTTCGTCAAGAGCTTTCAGATCTTCCGAAGAACTTTTGCCAAAAAGTATTTCCGAGGCTTTTATGGCCTTTTCAAGTTCTTCTTTACCATGTACAAAGGTGGTGATCTCTTCGGCCAGCCTGCGTTGTAAAATGCGCGTATGCGGAGCTTCTTTATGTTCGGCTATTAGTCCGTCTATGGTTTCCTTATCCAGGAAGGTGAATATCCTGATGTATTTTTCCGCATCCTCATCCGAAGTGTTCAGCCAGAACTGGTAGAACTTGTAGGGTGAAGTCTTCTCCGGGTCCAGCCAAACATTTCCGCCCTCTGTTTTTCCGAATTTAGAGCCGTCTGCCTTGGTGATAAGCGGACAAGTAAGGGCATAGGCCTTGGCGCTGTCATCGCTCATTCTGCGGATGAGCTCCGTACCGGTGGTAATATTTCCCCATTGGTCGGACCCACCCATTTGCAACAGGCAGTTATGTGTCTTGTATAAATGGTAAAAGTCGTATCCCTGTATAAGCTGGTAAGTAAATTCCGTAAAAGACATTCCCGAACCGGAATCCGAGCTCAGGCGTTTTTTAACCGAATCTTTAGCCATCATGTAGTTTACGGTAATGCGTTTGCCTACGTCACGGGCAAAACCGATAAAGGAAAAATCCTTCATCCAGTCGTAATTGTTTACCAGTAAAGCTGCATTGGACAGGCCCGAATTAAAGTCCAGCAATCCGGATAATTGCGCTTTGATTCCTGCAATATTATTTTGAAGCGTGTCTTCATCCAGAAGGTTGCGTTCTTCGGATTTCATGGAAGGGTCACCGATCATTCCGGTGGCGCCACCTACAAGAACTACGGGACGATGGCCTGCAAGCTGAAAGTGGCGGAGCATCATAACGCTCACCAAATGCCCTATATGCAGGGAATCCGCAGTAGGGTCAATACCCACGTAAGCAGATGTAGGTTCCTTGTTCAGTTGTTCTTCCGTTCCCGGCATAATATCGTGGATCATTCCTCTCCAACGCAGTTCTTCAACAAAATTTTTGACCATGTCTTCTTCCTTTTTGGGTAAACAAGCGCAAATTTACAATAAATAGGCAATTGAGGAACCCAATAAAAGTTATTTTGGATCAGGGATGAAAGTTGTGAAGATTGAATTCTGTAAAGCCTGCAGGTTTCAGGTTAAGGAGCGGAAATATTCGGCTACCTGTGCCGTCTAACAAAGATTAGTGGATTCATGGCAGTCAAAACACCATTTTTTTACACGACGTGCCCTCCCGTAGTTTCTACTCATCCTGATCCGCTATTTTGTAGATAGATACCGGGAAGAGGTCTCCGTAAAATACATATCTTTGGTGCTATGATTTTAGTCACCGGAGGAACGGGGCTTGTTGGATCCCGTTTATTATACGCATTAACCCGAAAAGAAGATAAAATACGGGCGGTTTACAGGAAAGGCAGTGATATTGATGCCGTGGCCGCCATGTTTTCCGGTTCTGCGGAAGACAGGGCACGGTTTGACCGTATCGAATGGGTGGAAGCGGATATCACCGATGTTCCCGCATTTTCGGATGCCTTTGGTGGCATTAGCCGGGTATATCATGCGGCAGCGCTCATTTCTTTTGACCCGTCGGACTATGCTGTTCTGAGGAAGATCAATACGGAAGGTACGGCCAACGTGGTAAACCTGTGCCTGGTGCACGGTGTAAAAAAATTATGCCATGTCAGTTCCGTTGCCACCCTCGGAAAGAGCATAGGAGGAGACCTGATCACGGAAGAAACCAATTGGAACACCGAGTCGGAAAACAACGTCTATGCGCTCACCAAATACGGTGCGGAAATGGAAGTATGGCGGGGCAGCCAGGAAGGCCTGGAAGTGGTGATCGTAAACCCGGGCATCGTACTGGGCGTACCGCCGGGTAAAAAAGGGTGGGAGAAAGGAAGTGGAAAACTTTTCAGGCAGGTTTACAAAGGATTAAACTATTATACCCATGGTGTTACCGGTTATGTGGATGTTGAAGATGTGGTTGCCATAATGACAGGACTTATGAACAGCGAGGTGAAAAATGAAAGGTTCGTAGTTGTGGCTGAAAACCTGAGTTTTAAAGAAGTACTGACCATGGTTGCGGCTTCGGTTGGTAAAGAAGCTCCCCGCAAAGAAGTGCCCGCATGGGCCTTCAAATGGTTATGGCGACTGGACTGGCTGAAAAGTAAACTGACAGGGCGGAAAAGAAAACTAAGCAGGTTGCTGGCCGCAACGGCAATAACCAAGAACCCGTATAACAGTGCGAAGATCAGGGAAGAACTCGGCCTGGAATTCAAACCACTTTCCCGGACGATAGAACACATCGGCAAAGAATATGTGTCCGGTATTAAGAAATAAATAATTCGGTAAATGCAAATTTCTGCCCGTCAAATAACCCTTTATCGCTTAATTTCAGATCGGGAATAACGAGTAGGGCCATAAAACTCAGGGTCATAAAAGGAGATTGCAGGGAGGCTCCCATGGATTTTGCCATGGAATCAATGGCGGTATACGCTTTTGCAACTTCATACCCGTCATCTGCAGACATAATCCCTCCGACGGGAAGGGGGAGGAGCAGATGTTCCTCTTTTCGGACCGCAGAGATTCCGCCTTTGCTTTCCATAATAAAGTTTATTGCTTTTGCCAGGGAAGTATCATCCGTTCCGACGGCAATAATATTATGTGAATCATGGGCGACAGAAGAGGCTATAGCACCTTCTTTCAGACCGAAGTTCCGGATAAATGCCACAGCAGGAGGAGTTTCTTCATAACGGTTGACCACTGTAATTTTCAATATATCGCTTTCTATATCCGGTATGGCATAACCGTCTTTCACTTTTACGGGAGAGACTGTTTCGGAAGTAATAAGTTCCCCATCTTTGGGTTCGATGATGCGGATGTGTCGTCCCTCCGCTTTCACGGCAAAATCGGCAGGGGTTTTTAAGGAGGTCCGGAAGTTGTTTATGATGTTGTTTTCCGAACGCGGAATAAGGGTTTTCCCGTTTTTAGCTACTATTTTCCCATCGATATACGTTTCCATTACTTCAAATGTTTCCAGGTCCTTCACGACAATAAAATCTGCCGGGTCTCCTTCCCGTAGTTTGCCTACCTGCATATTGTAATGATCTACGGGATTCAGGCATGCGGCTTTCAGTACGTGGAAAAGGTCTTTTCCTTTAGCTATGGCGCGGGCCACCAGTTGATCTATATGCCCTTTCACAAGATTGTCCGGATGCTTGTCGTCCGAACAGAACATCATATTGTCGGAATGCGTATCGATGAGGTCGATGAGGGCTTCGAAATTTTTGGCGGCACTGCCTTCGCGTATGGCTATTTTCATGCCGTGTTTTAATTTATCCAGGGCTTCTTCCGCAGTGAAGCACTCGTGATCCGTAGAAATGCCCGCGGAAATGTATTGTTCCGCAAGCGCTCCTTTAAGGCCGGGCGCATGTCCGTCTACGGGCTTACCGTATTTCTGTGCCACGGCTATTTTCTGCATGACTTCGGGATTGCGTTGTACGACCCCCGGCCAGTTCATCATTTCGGCCAGGTAAACAATATCTTCCCTGGCCAGTAAAGTATCGATATCTTTTGTGCTTATTTCCGCTCCCGCTGTTTCAAAAGGGGTGGCCGGGACACAGGAAGGGGCGCCGAAATAAAATTTAAAAGGTACATTCTGCCCGTTGTTAATCATGTACCGCACGCCATCCAAACCGCATACATTCGCTATTTCATGCGGATCGGATACCGTCGCTACCGTACCATGCACTACGGCGATGCGTGCAAATTCCGAAGGGATCAGCATGGACGATTCGATGTGTACATGAGCATCTATAAATCCCGGAAGGATGTATACTTCCGGGGCCGTTTCTGTCTTCTTTACGGAGATGATCTTTTTGTCCCGTATATGTATTTCCGCCGGAAATATATTCCTGTTTAGAATATCCACGAACTGTCCGGATATGGTTTTTGCCTGCATTTTACCGTAATTAGGTTTGGTCCGAAATATAAGAAAAAACCGCCAGAAAGGAAGGGGAAGGGCTGTTATTGTCCAACCTCAACCCACTGTCCCTTGGTCCTTACCCGGTAATCGTTGTCATACATGGCTTCACATTGTATTCCCGGCAGGTAATACCTGCCGAGATAGGAGGCATTGACCAATACCCGGAAAGTCTTGGTTTTATGCGCGTCCAGGTCAAAATAGAAATTTGCCCTGTCGTCCCGGAGGTCGGTATAGGTTGCTTCATTTGCAGTACCCTGGGCATCCCCGAAATCGGTAAAACGGGTATTCACGATTTCCCAACCGCTGGGAAATATGTGGGAAAGGGCTATGTTCTTCAGGTTTTCTCCTTTTTGATTGGTAATGCTCACTTCGGCAATAAAATTGGTGCCCTGGGGCAGATTGGAAACATCCAGTACCTTACCATCCCTGCCTTTATAAGTAACTTTTGCGGAGAGGTTCTGCTGTTCGGCGAGTTCCTGGCCTACGGGTAAAATACCGTTGTTCAGTATACGTACAAAAATGGTATTTTCCTTGTTGTTTTTGAGACGGACAGTATTATTTCCTTCTTTGATTCCGAGGTTTCTTTCCGCCAGGGTAAGCGCGGTGTTCAGCGAAGTGGATTTTCCGTTTATCTCGTAGCTTACGTCAATACCTTTACCTCCTATGTAGCCGGCAAATTTAGCCATGGCCAGCAGGCTGTATGCCGTACTTTGCGTACTCATCCAGCGGTCCGTATTCAGGCTTTTAGCGATAACTCCTGCCATTTCCTGTGCCTGTACCTTCTCGTCGAGCAATATGAGGGTTTCCAGGGCCAGGGCGCGGTTTCTTTCGGTAGATCCGTAGGTGTAATAATCGTACTTCACCGGTTTAAAATCGATATTGGCCGTAGCAAATATATCTTTTGCCGCGTTTTTCTGACCTATAAGCGCATAGGCAGCCGCCAGGCGATGTTTCGCTTCGTTGGAAATATTCGGGGTTTCCCGGAGCCTGTTCATGGAAGAGACATCCGCATTTTCGGCCAGGGCCAGGGTGTAAAGCCTGTACGCCTGAGCGAGATCGGAACTTTGGGCGGACTGCCGCCATTGTTTCGCGGCCTGTTTCTGGTAATTTATCCAGCTGTTCTTAAAGCCAATGGGCAGGACATATCCTTTTTTCTCTGCTTCGAGCAGGAAGTGCCCGGCATATGAGGATCCCCAGTCGTTCGCGTAGTTCTGGCCGTTCCAGTAGGCAAAGCCGCCATTCGGCAGTTGATAGCCCCCGAGACGTTTTATGGCTTGCTCCGCATTTTTCTGGACTTCCTGCTTTTTGTTTGCCGTAAGGTCAAAGATATCAGACAGGAACAACTGCGGGAATACAGCAGAGGTAACCTGTTCCACACATCCGTGCGGGTAGCGGATAAGGTATTGCATGCGACCGTTGAAATTCATGGGCGGCAGGGTCGAGAATTCGATACTCGCCGTATTGCTGCCGGCCACACCGAAAGTTTCCAGGGATATTTCCCCGGAACTTCCCGGCTCCAGTACCAGGTCCCTGACAGAAGTGGTTACCGGGTTCGGGTTTACCACATCTATTTCAACACCATAAGAAGCTTTTTCACCATTTCCCGAAGCGGCAATCTCTACTTTCCCGATGCCCTCAAAATCGGAGATTTCCAATTCAAAATAGGCTATTTTCTCGTCCGGCCGGTCAAAAGAGATCGTTTGCGAAGAGCCCCCGACAACCCGGAAAGCCTTGTTGTCTTTTACCTGTATGGTTACATTCTTCACCTTGTCTTCCATGGCAAAGATGGTGACCGGCAGTGTTACTTTTTCTCCCGGTGTTATTTTTCTTGGTAGCGAAGCCAGTACCATTAGTGGCTTACGTACCGGTGTTGTCTTTTCCGTGCTTCCGTAAGCCCCGGTATCCGGGGCTCCGCCTACGATCATTGTTCTTACCGAACCAATATATTTCGGAATGTGTATTTCATGTGAACGGGTTTGTCCTTTGTCGAGGGTAAACGGCCCGAGGTACACTACCATAGGCTTAAAGCGGTTGGCCTTTTTGTTTTTGGCGCCTGCCAGCTCTTCATCTCCCCCTATGCTGAATACCTGGTCTATACGCCCTCCGAAGGCACCTATGACATCGTCATAGATATCCCATGTCTTAACGCCCAATGCCTCCCGCGCAAAGAAAGATTCCCAGGCATCCGGAGTTTTGAACCGGGTAAGGTCCAGCAGGCCGTCGTCTACAACGGCGATAGTATAGGTCATAGATTTACCCTCTTTTTCCCTGACTTTAACCGTAACGGTTTCTTCCGGTTTGAGTACATCGGGCATGTTAACCTGAGGTTCCAGCCTGGTTTCCGGATCTTCGACGGTGATGGGAACCACTCCGTATAAACGTATGGGCAGGTCATTTGCCGTTGAAGCATGCGGTTGTAACAGGGAAATGTGAATATATACATTAGGAGTATAAAGAGCCGCTATGGGCAGTTCGAAACGGGTTTCGCCGTCCTGAGCTTCCACCCACATGGAGTGCAGCACCTCGGTACCGTTTTCTACGGTAACGAGGGCCCGTCCGCCGGCACTGCCGGGGAAAGTGACAACGGCTTTTTCACCAACCTTGTAGTTTTCCTTATCTGTAGAGAATACCAGCATGGTAGCAGAGGAAGGATCGTTCTTCATGGATTTTCCTGCCCATCCCGGCCAGTCGATATAAACGGTTTTTCCGGTGGCATGGCCGCCTTCCGGGTCTTCTATATGTACCAGGTAACGGCCCCATTCCGGGTATTTCAGCTCAAATTCGAAAGCCGCTTTCCCGTCTGCCCCGGTATGGAGTGTTTGAGAAAATACATTTTCTCTCTGGTTACTGCCATTATACGAGGAGAGGTTGTCTTCGGAGGTATCCCACCACCAGCGCCAGCTAACTTTGTATATATTTACTTTGAGTCCTTTTACTGCTTTGGGATTTCCCTTTTCGTCAACCGAGACCACCTCGAAACGGTGCCTGGTGTCGGTGAGGAGCATGCCGCGGGTTTTGTCTCCTTTCGGGGTATTGAGGCCTATGTAAGTACTGTAAGGGGAATAGGTTTTTGTAAAGACATCGGTACTGAAATCTCCTCCTGTTTCGTATACTTTGGTAATAAAAGAAGCCTGTAACATTCCCGGGGCCTGTTTTTCGAGTTGGGGTTTCAGGGAAAAAGAAGCTTTTCCCTCCGCATCAAGCTTGCCGTCAAAAACCGTTTGTTCTTCAGAGCCGAAAGACCTGGAAGGATCGTTAAAGGTATATCCCGGAAACTGTTTGAAACTGGTATTTTGCGGTTGGAACCTGGCCTGGATGTCCGCTTTCAGATTCCTGGCAATGGCCCCGTGCAGCCAGGCTACTGCCAGGCTACCGTTTACCGGTTTGGCGCCGGAGAGGATATCATCTGCAAAATCGGCTTTGATCTTCAGCCGGTTGGGTTTTATGGTTTCTATACGCATGCTTTTGCTGAAAACAGCGCCACCCACAGACACCTGGGCCTGCCAGCTTCCCGTAGGGGCATTCTGGTCAGTTGGAGTTATGAAGGTGTAAAAGTTATTCGTTCCGCTGTTACGTACTTCTTTACGGGTGATCTTTCCGTAAGGATCACGCAGTTCGAATTTCACCGGGTGCCCCGCGGGGAGTTTGTTGGACTTATCGTTCAGGATAAATGACAGGAATAATGTATCTCCGGGGCGCCATACACCACGTTCGCCGTAGATGTATCCCTTGATGCCTTTTTGCAGTTTAACACCGGAAACATCGAACTTACTTACCGAAAGCACATTTCCATCGCTGAGCTTGACATAGGTTTTCTGCTTTCCTTTTTCTGCGATGGCAAAATACGCCGGAAGTGTGGCATCGTACATGGCAAACCCGTTCTTGTCGGTAACTACCGTAGCTACTTCCTGCTGCTGGAAATTGTAGAAAACAACCTTGGTATCTCCTTCCGGTTTGGCGGAAACCAGGTCGGTAACACTTACAAAATACGATTCGTTATCGCCTTTTTTAATAGTCACCCCGAGATCCGAAGCCAGTACGTTAACGGCTACTTTTTTGTCCCTGTAGTAAGAAGTATGACAAGGGTTTTCCCTTTCGCGCCAGTCGTAGGTATAGTCGTAATAATAATCCTCGTAGTAATAATATCCTTCTACATTATCCCAGTAACTGGATTCCTCTTCTTCGTCATAGTTTTCTTCCGTATCAGTATCCTCTTCCGGGAAGTTGGTCTGGTCACATTTATAGGTGCTGTAAGATGGCTTATAGCGGAATTCCACCCGGTATATGGCGCCGGGATCGGGATTGATCAGCTCACGCAGGTCAAGGGCATAGGCATGCCATTTGCCATCGGCTGCGCTGAGACTTCCCTGGAGGGTTATGGTTTTTTTGGCAATGGGACGGGCAACGGTACGCAGGTCTCCCTCGCCGCCGAGGTCCTGGTATTGCAGGAACTGTAAGATATTGTTCTGGAATATTTTGATAACAGATACATCCACGGCGTTGAGATTTACGGCTTCGAAATTTATTTTGAGGTTGTTGGAAGAGGGCAGAATGCTACCATTTTGCAGCATTCTTACTTCCGGTTTCAGCTGCTCAAAAGCGATCTGTTCGGAAAAGACCTGTTTAAGCTTATAATCATCCACATTTAGTATTCCCTGGAACACTTCGAGGGATTTTACGCCTTTAAGTTCGTTCTGAGGATATACCTTCAGTATATTCCCTTCTACCGAAAACTTCAGGGTTCCTGCATCCTGGATGCTTACCAGCCCGTTAAAGTTCTGGTTTTTCTTCAGCGGATCGGAAAAGTTGATCTCTACATAGGGTTTTTCGGTTCCGGCAACATTTACTTCCATGACGGTAAAGTTGTTTTTACCGGGGATAAGGATTTCCCCTTCCCCTTCGGAATCGATGTCATGGGTTTTTCCGTTCCAGGTCAGCTTCACTTTGGAGTCTTCCTCCATGCGCTGTATGCTGTCTATCTTAAAGCGGAAAAGCGTGTTGGTTTCTGTGGTATTATATAATTTAACAGAAAGATTTTTGCCTTCCTGGGAAGCCTGTACCAGTTTTCCGGCAGTTTCGGCCGATAACTGATCACTGCTTCGCAGCGTACCTTCCACATATTGCCAGTTGCGATTGTAGGATTGTACCCTTTCTGTAGTGACATTGAACTGTTGTTTGATGGTTTTTACCTTAAAACGGAAGTTGCGAAGCTCTTCGGGAATGTCGCTTACAATAGCTTCCATGCGTAAGGTAAATTCGTATTCCGTGTCCTGTTTCAAGGGGGATTCGGGAACAAAAGCAATGGTCTGGTTATTCAGGGCGACTACCTTACCTTTGGTCTTGGGAGATACGTTTATGAGGGCATCCGGGAGCTCTTTGTCGGCATCCCATCCGGAAACCGGTTCGCGGAGCATTACTTTTACGTCGGAATGTGCGGAGATGATCCCCTGGGAAACATCCGAAACGTATTCCCGGTATTTATACAGGTTGGATATTTGTTCCTGTATTTCCTGTTTCTGGTCTTTGTCCTTGCAGGCGAACAAGAAAAGAAGAGCGGTAGCGGATAAGAGTAATCTTTTGAATCCCATAATGATCTTTTATTAGGTTTGGTTGCCCGTCAAGGCATTGCTTTTTGATATAAAAGAGGATTCCGTAAGGCTGCTTACATTCCCCTTCTTCCTGTGTTCCTGCTTTTGGGGCCTTTTATTTGCCGTAAATACCTATGTACAGGTCTCCTTCGGCATTCATACTTGCCCTGTACATTCCGGCGGTATTAAATTCCATAACCATATTACCATCGTGGTCCACGGCAATAATGCCACCGTCCCCGCCCAGTTCCGGCAGTTTTTCCCGGATCACTTCCCGGGAAGCTTCCTGAAGGGAAAGGCCTTTGTATTCCATAAGTGCGGAAATATCATAGGCTACCATTCCCCTTATAAAGAACTCTCCCCATCCTGTGGAAGATACGGCACAGGTTTGGTTATTGGCGTAGGTCCCCGCCCCGATGATCGGCGAATCCCCGACACGTCCCCATCGTTTGTTGGTCATTCCTCCCGTGGAGGTGGCTGCCGCCAGGTTACCGTTTTTATCCAGGGCAACACAACCCACCGTTCCGAACTTGGAATCCCTGATGTAAGGATCGTAAAAAGCCGTTTTTTCGTCGTGGTCCAGTTCGGTTTTTTCCTTATCTTTTATTTGCTCCAGCGCTTTCATGCGTTGTTCCGTATAAAAATAGGAGGGGTCTACGATCTCAAGTCCCTGTTCCTTGGCAAAGGATTCCGCTCCTTCGCGGGCCAGCATTACATGTTCGGACTTTTCCATCACGGCCCGCGCCAGGTCAATGGGGTTCTTGACGGTGGTGACTCCGGCAACCGCACCTGCATTTCGTGTTTTTCCATCCATTATGGAAGCGTCGAGTTCATTCTTCCCTTCGTTGGTAAAAACTGCTCCCTTTCCCGCATTGAACAGGGGAGAGTTTTCCATTACGTTAACGGTCTTCTGCACGGCATCCAGTCCGGAGCCCCCGTTTTTAAGGATGTCATAACCCGTTCTTATAGCTTTTTCCAGAACTTTGCGATATTCGGCTTCCCTTTCCGGTGTCATATTCTTTTTTAAAATAGTCCCGGCCCCACCGTGAATAACTATAGCAAAATGTTCTCCTTTCGGCTTGGAAGGTGTTTCCGGTGTTTTGGCGGAGGTATCCGGAGATTCTTTGCATGCTGCGGCCAAACATAATAGTCCTATAAAATAAACAGGTATACGGGCCATGGTTTTTCTGATCATTTCCTGAATAGTTAGTTTTAAGAAATAAATTTAATAAAAATACCTGGCTAATGTTAAGAGACTGTCTAAGTTTTATCCTTTGGTTCTTTTATGCATCTTTTTCCGCCATACTTCAGCTATTTTTCGACACGTAGCTTAGGCTATGTGCCTCAAAATACCTTCGCCTGACGAAAAAATACACTATAATCCCGATAATTATCGGGACCAAAAACAAAATTTAGACAGTCTCTAAAAATAAACCATTTTCCGGCAAACCTGCCCGCGGAGTGCAGGCAGGTTTGCGGAAAGCCTGACTAACTAATCCGGTATTCCGGGAAACCGGTTTCCGGAAAAACAAAACCCTTAACCAAAATTACAATAGTACTGTGTTTCGGGAAATCCCGGGAATCGGGTATTTTTCATATCGGAAAAAATTGGAAGGACACATGCTTTCATACGGATGGAAATCCTTAAATTTAAGGTTTCATAAGAAACAGAACCGGAAAAGGGCAAAACGGGAAGTCTTTTTGTAATGGCCTCCCGTGAATTAGCTTTTTCAACCGAATAAAATTTATATCCGTAGGGAAATACAAATAAACCGGAGATGAGTGTAAAAAAACCTTTTAACCTTCTGCAGTGGATAGAAGACCACAGAGAACTTTTAAAACCCCCGGTAGGGAATAAGAACCTGTATGTAGATTCGGGGGATTATATCGTGATGGTGGTTGCAGGGCCCAATGCGCGTAAAGACTATCACTACAATGAAACCGAAGAGTTCTTTTACCAGATAGAGGGGAACATAAAGGTTATCATCCAGGAAGACGGCCAACGAAAGGAGATGGAACTGGGAGCAGGAGATATTTACCTGAACCCGGCGGGAGTACCACATAGCCCTGTTCGCGGTGAAGGGTCTATAGGCCTTGTTATAGAACGAAAACGGGCAGGGAAAAATTTCACGGACGGATTGTTATGGTATTGCGATAACTGCAATCATAAACTTCACGAAGTATACTTTGAACTGCACGATATAGAAAAAGATTTCCTGCCGCACTTTAAAAAGTTTTACAATTCCGAAGAACTGCGTACCTGTGACCAATGCGGTACTGTAATGGATACCGACCCGCGATTTACGGGGTGACGCACCAGGTGAGCTTTATGCTCCGTCGTTTATAACTATGGGGATTAGTTTATCTGAAACTTTTACTTTGTCCGGTTATTAAGTTAATAGGTTATTTAGGTTACTGAATAACCTATTAACTAAAGTACAATTTCATTGCCGCTTCCTCACCTCCGGACTTGCAGTCCAGAGTGATTTATTTGGTTTTCCGGCTTATCATTACAATTCCTGCGATAAGACAAATAGCACCACCACCCAGCCAGGCATACGCGGTATTTTTGGATGAGGTATCTTCCGCTTTAATTTCAAAGTCGCCGATTTCCAGGCCGCTTTCGCTATCTCCCAGTTTATTTATGCCCATATATCCTGCAGCGAGTCCGGCAAGGACAAGAATAATTGCAATGACTTTTTTCATAATCGTATGTTTTTATGTCTATATCTTATAAAGTTAATAAAAAATTACACATAAAACGGAGAAATAGTTATAATGACCCTGTGGATTCCCTTTTTTATATATGCTATATTGTGTGCTGAATTTCCCTTTTCAAAGAACGTTAGGCCGTTACCTTTTGCCGTGAGCAGTGTAAGTTCTATAAAAGCAGATTTCAGTAAAAGAAGGAATTTTGCGTGCCGGATTTTATTTTTTAACTTCTAACAGAGAAAATAATAATTTGTAACTTCGTGAAAATTTAACAAACCAAGTAAAAAAAGTTATAAATGTCATTAATTGCTACCGATTTTGGAATAGATAAGAGCCTTAGAGCATTAGGATTGACCGATGTTAATAACGGAACTTCTACAGGGAAGAACTTTTTCGGCAGTGGAGATCTCATAGCTTCATATTCTCCGGTGGATGGGGCGCTTATAGGTAAAGTAAGCATCACTGCACGGGAAGATTATGAAAAAGTGGTTACCGCGGCGACCGAAGGTTTTAAAACCTGGCGAACCATGCCTGCACCCCAGAGAGGCGAGATCGTACGCCAGTTTAACGATGAGTTGCGCCGTTTGAAAGAACCCCTCGGAAAGCTTGTGTCTTACGAAATGGGAAAATCTTACCAGGAAGGCCTGGGGGAAGTTCAGGAAATGATAGATATCTGCGATTTTGCGGTTGGCCTGTCCCGCCAGTTACATGGCCTGACCATGCATTCGGAAAGGCCGGGGCATCGTATGTATGAGCAATATCATCCGTTGGGAGTAGTAGGTATTATTTCAGCGTTTAACTTCCCCGTTGCCGTATGGAGCTGGAACACCGCCCTGGCGTGGGTATGTGGCGATGCCTGTATATGGAAGGGTTCGGAAAAAACGCCGCTGACCTCCGTAGCGTGCCAGAACATTGCAGCAAGGGTATTTGCCGAAAACGGGCTTCCGGAGGGCATATCTTGCCTGATTACAGGAGATTATACGGTGGGTGAGATGATGACACGGGACGAACGGGTTCCGCTTATTTCTGCCACAGGATCTATTCGTATGGGGAAAATAGTGGCGCAGGCCGTGGCAGCACGCCTCGGAAAATCCCTGCTGGAGCTCGGAGGCAATAATGCTATTATCGTAACCCCGGATGCAAATATCAAAAATACGGTCATAGGAGCGGTTTTCGGCGCTGTAGGTACCTGTGGACAACGATGTACTTCCACCCGTCGCCTGATCGTTCACGAAGAGATATATGACAAGGTTAAAGATGCCGTTGTAGCTGCATACAAACAACTTCGCATCGGAAATCCTTTGGATGAGAAAAATCACGTGGGGCCGCTTATCGACAAAGATGCGGTAGCCAATTACCTTCATGCGCTGAGAAAGGTAGAAGAAGAAGGAGGTAAGGTATTGGTAGAAGGAGGTGTACTCGAAGGAGAAGGCTATGAGAGCGGATGTTACGTAAAACCCGCTATTGCAGAAGCGGAAAACCATTTTGAAATTGTTCAGCACGAAACTTTTGCCCCCGTACTTTACCTGTTGAAATACAGTGGCGACCTCGACAACGCTATTCGTTTACAGAACGGGGTGAAACAGGGGTTGTCATCGGCCATAATGACCAATAATCTGCGTGAAGCGGAAAGATTTTTGTCCGCAGAAGGATCCGATTGCGGTATTGCGAACGTAAATATAGGGACCAGCGGTGCGGAAATAGGCGGTGCTTTCGGAGGTGAAAAAGAAACCGGGGGCGGACGCGAATCCGGTTCGGATGCGTGGAAAGTATATATGAGAAGGCAAACCAATACGATCAATTATACCACCGAACTTCCCCTTGCCCAGGGAATTAAATTTGACCTATAGCTTTTTTCCGGAAACCGGGGTCGGGTTTCCGGAAGTAATGTTTTTATAAATTGAACTCGTTTAAACTTTTTTGCGCTGCATAGCAGAGCTACGAAGTAATAAAAAGGCAAAATTTGGGGCAAAAAGATCATTTTGCGGCCTCCCGATAATTATCGGGATGGAAAAAATTTAAACGAGTTCACTAACAACATAAATTCACGAAACATGAAAAAAGTAGTTTTAAATGCTGTGGTGGTCATGGGGGTAATGACGCTCCTGATTTCCTGTAAAGACAAGGAAAAACCAGCGACGAAAAGTGTGGAAACGGAACAGATTACAACAGAGGAATCCGAAACTCCTGACATGCACAACGCGGCAAATTCACTGGATTTCGAAGGGGTTTACGAAGGCATTATTCCATGTGCGGACTGTGAGGGAATAAAACTCACCGTCGCCATTAATGAAGATGGGACCTTTAAGGAAGAGAACGAATACCTTGGGGTAGCCAAAGAAAACACTTTTTCGAATGAAGGCACATGGAATATAGAAGAAAGTACCATCACCTTTACGCCCGAAACAGGAGAACCTCATATGTACTTCGTCGGAGAAGGTTTTATTAAGATGCTGGACCAGGAAGGGAATGAGATAGAAAGTGATTTTGCGGAAATGTATATCCTGAAAAAGAAATAATGAAGGTTATTTAATACAGACAAAAAGCGTGGCAGTTGTTTCCTGCGACGCTTTTTTTATTGTGCTTCTTCTCCTTTTACCTGGTTTGTTTTCGACTGATTCCCGGTTTTCCTTTCTTCTTCCCGGGCTTTGTCCTGTGCCTCTTTCATTTCCTTCAGCCTGTTTTCCACTTCTTTATACATGGCTGCATAATCCGAAGGCCTTGAAGCGTAATACGTATTGCTTTCCGCAAACTGAAGACTGTCTACCTGGTGTTTTTGGTAAATATAGGTGTCGGGAACTATATTGTTTTCTTTGAGCACATCCGTGCCGATGCCCCGGGCGGCGTTAACCAGGGCAACATCCAGCAGTATATCCGTCATTTGGTTTTTCGGGATGAGATTTTCCGGTTTTTCCACGGGTTTTTGCTTGCAGGAAGCAATGCTCAACAGGATGCCCGTAAGGATGAATACATGCTTTATGTTCATTTTTTTTCTGTTTCTAACGATTGAACTCCAGCCGCTTTACATTCCGGTATGCGGAGAATTCCCCGTTGTTATACGCCAGGTTACCGTTTACAAAGGTATGGGTTATTGCCGATTGAAAGGTAGTCCCTTCAAAAGGAGACCAGCCGCATTTATATAAAACATTGTCCCTGCTTACGGTTTGAGGGCTGTTGAGGTCTGCCAGGACCAGGTCTGCGAAATATCCTTCGCGGATAAATCCTCTTTGCTTTATGCGGAAGAGTATAGCCGGGTTGTGGCTCATTTTTTCTACCATCTTTTCCAGGGAAATCTTCCCTTTGTGATAGGCTTCCAGCATGGCAACCATGGCGTGTTGCACCAACGGACCTCCGGAGGGTGCATGAGTATAAATATTTTGCTTTTCTTCGAGGGTATGAGGTGCGTGGTCGGTTGCGATAACATCTATACGATCGTCCAGCAATGCCTGCCATAAGCCTTTGCGGTCCGCAGGTGTTTTTACAGCAGGATTCCATTTGATAAAGGTCCCTTTTCTGTCGTAATCGTCATCGCAAAACCAGAGGTGGTGTATACACACCTCGGCAGTGATCTTCTTCTCACGCAGCGGAATATCATTGCGGAAAAGGTCGGTCTCTCTGGCTGTGGAAAGGTGAAAAACATGCAACCTGGCCCCGGTTTTTTCAGCGAGGGCAACAGCACGGGAAGAAGACAGGTAACAGGCTTCTTCACTGCGTATGGCGGGATGGTATTTTATGGGAATATCATCGCCATACATGGTTTTGTATTTCTCCAGGTTGTGTCTTATAGTCGTCTCGTCTTCGCAATGAGCAGAGATCAGCAGGTCGGTTTTGGAAAAGATATTTTCCAGTACCTTTTCGTCATCCACTAACATGTTCCCGGTGGAAGACCCCAGGAAAAGCTTCAGTCCTGCACATGATTTCGGGTCAACCCGAAGTATTTGTTCCAGGTTGTCATTGGTGCCGCCAAACATAAACGAGTAATTGGCGGAAGAGGTATTGGCCGCTATCCCGAACTTTTCTTCAAGCTTTTCTATGGTCGTGGTTTGCGGATTGGTATTTGGCATTTCTATGAAAGAGGTTATCCCTCCCGCAATGGCTGCCCTGCTTTCGGTTTCTATGGTTGCCTTGTGAGTAAGTCCCGGTTCCCGGAAATGCACCTGGTCATCTATAGCGCCGGGAAGGAGGTATTTTCCTTCTGCATCGATCACCGTACAATCTGTAGCAGAGATATTTTTATCGATCCTGGTAATGATCTCGTCTTCGATTAATATATCCGTTTCGAATTTCCGGAATTCATTTACTGCGGTGGCGTTCTTTATCAGTGTTTTCATGGTGCTTCTTTTTACAGGCTTTCGAATAATGGTCCGGAAGCGACTGTGCTTTTATAAGCGTATTGTTTTTGCCCGGCCTTTAATTCACCAATAAAAAGTTATGGAATATCAGTGTATTAATGGCTTATATATTGTTAAAATTTCCGTGTGCTTTTTAAAACCCTTCCCTGTTGAACAGGCTCCGGAATTTCATGGTCAATACTCCAAGAACGGCTTCATTAATGATCTTGCCACTCATCTTTGAATTGCCTTTTTCCCGGTCTTTAAAGATAATAGGTACTTCTACGATATGGAATTTTTTCAGGAAGGCACGAAACTTCATTTCTATCTGGAAAGCATAACCTACGAAACGTATATTGTCGAGGGGAATGCTTTCGATGACCTCTTTTTTGTAACAGATAAAACCTGCCGTAGGGTCGTGTATACGCATGCCTGTGATAATTTTCACATAGAAGGAAGCCCCGTAAGAGAGGAGTACCCGTTTCATGGGCCAGTTCACTACATTAACTCCTTTTACATACCTGGAACCTATGGCAACATCGGCCCCGTGAAGAGAACAAGCATTGAACAGGCGCACCAGGTCGCGGGGATTGTGGGAAAAATCGGCATCCATTTCAAAGATGTAAGGATATCCTCTGTGCAGAGCCCACTTAAAGCCATGGATATATGCCGTTCCCAGTCCGGATTTTTCTTTTCGTTCCTCCAGAAAAAGGCGTTCGGAAAACTCTTGTTGCAATGCTCTGACTTTTGCCGAAGTGCCGTCCGGTGAATTATCGTCCACGATCAGGATATGAAAATCTTTTTTTAACAAAAAAACTTCTCTGATAATGGCTTCTATGTTCTCAATTTCGTTATATGTGGGGATAATCACCAGGCCGTCGGTTCGCATAAATTTTTTAACTAAGATGCAAAAATAGAATTTCCTTCGTTTTTAACTATTATGGCTGGAGAATATTTGATATACAGAACTGTTTTAAGGCTAAAATAGTGTATTATTCTCATATATTATTAAGTATTTTTGCTTGAAATTTTTCGGAAGTATGAGTGTTGCGCAAAGAAAAGAACAATTATTACTGCTTTTTTTAGGAGTATTGACCCTGGTAAATCTGGTCCAGAGCGGGACGACCCAACTGATATATGACGAGGCTTATTACTGGTATTTCTCTCAGGATCTCGCTTGGGGGTATTTCGATCATCCGCCGATGGTTGCATTTTTTGCGGCTGTAGGAACAGCGTTATTCGACAATGAACTGGGGGTGCGTTTTTTTGCACCGTTCCTGTTTTCCGGAACCATCTTCCTGTTGTGGAAACTTATAGACGACCGCAGGAAATATGACCATATATGGATATTTATATTGCTGTCTGCTTCCGTAGCCCTGTTTAACGCGTATGGTTTTTTTATGCTTCCGGATACGCCCTTGTTGTTTTTCGGGGCCTTATTCCTGTACACATACAAAAAGTTCCTGCAGCGCCCGGGCATATGGATGATACTTGCGCTGGGCTTTTCCATGGCGGCGATGATGTACAGTAAATACCACGCGATCCTTCTTATCGGTTTTGTTATCTTGTCCAATCCGAAAATCCTCCTGAGATCTCGTTTCTGGATGGCAGCGGTTTTTGCCCTTATGCTTTATATTCCGCATTTTTACTGGCTGAACGAAATGGACTATGCCCCGTTAAAGTACCATTTGTCCGGCAGGGCAAACAGTTATTATAAGGTTAAATACACGTTGAATTACCTGACGAATGTACTGGTGGTCCTCGGTTTTTCTTTTCCTTTGATATACTGGGCACTGTATAAGTTTACCCGCTTCGGTTATTTGAAAAACCATGTTTTCGACAGGGCGCTTGTTTTTACGGCCTGGGGGATTATCGGATTTTTCTTCCTGTCTTCCTTTAACCGGAAAACACAGGCACAATGGCCGCTTCTCACGGTTTTACCCTTGATTATTTTCGCTTTCCGGTATGCGTTGGACCGGCCGGGATTCAGAAAATGGTTGCGAATTACAAGTATTATTTCCCTGGTAGTGTTGTCTATGGCCCGGGTTATACTGGTCAATGAAAACATCTCTCCTATAAAATACGAAAGCCATGGAAACAAAAAATGGGTACAGAAACTTTATGAAAAAACAGGAGGCCTGCCCGTCGTTTTTGAAGATTCTTACCGCAGTGCCAGTATGTATGGCTTTTATTCGCGGGTACCGGTATATTCGCTGAACAGTGTAAAAAACAGGCAAAATCAGTATGATATTGATAGTGCCGAATATAAATTCCGGCATAAGAAAGTGGCATATATTACAGAGCGTAAAGATTATGATTCTGTCATAAAGGTGCGTATCGGCAAGGGGAAAGGACATATATGGAGAGGGAAGTTTATAAAAGATTTCAGATCTTTCCGCAAACTAATATGCCGGGTGGATAATAAACGAGTGGTTCGGGGAAAAGACTCTCTTTCCCTGACCCTGATAAACCCGTATAACGAGGGCGTGCCATTCGAAGACCTGGAGTTTTACGGACTTGTGCTCAATGAAAAAAGGCATATTATGGATACGATAAATATTTCCCTTGGCAATAACACCGGAAAGACCAGAGTGCTGAGCCCGGAGAGCACTATACACCTCAGTGCCGGAATGGACAGTATCCGGAAATTGAACAAAGGCGTATTTTTCAGGATGTCCGTATCCGAATACGGATATCCGTCAGGTTTTCAGGGGGAAATAGTACCGATAGAAAATGAGTAAGGTGTCGCTTAATCGATAAAAGCAGCTATCATGGATATGGAAATACTGTACAGGGAGGTTGACCAATACACTGTGGAGACTATTTTGCTCATCGGTTGTATTGCCCTGATCACTTTTGCCAAAATCACCCATGAGATAAAGTTCCAGCGTTTTCTGGAAACCTTTTTTTCGGATAAATATTTAAAATTATACGGTAAAGAACAGGAACCCAGCGTTAACAGGTTCAATATCCTACTTTTTATCGTGCAGTTGGTTGTCTTTGGTATGCTCCTGAAACTTACCCTGGAGTATCTGGACTTTGTTCCCGGCAATATCAACTTATTGTTAATTATAACAGGGCTGGGGTTGTTTGTGCTGTTCAAGTTTTACCTGGAAAAGATCATCGCCACGATCTTTGATCTGAATTACTTTCTCGAACAGTACAATTTTTACAAGCTGACGTACAGAAACCTGGTATCCATTATATTACTACCTTTCATGGCACTGCTTATTTATAACCCTATGAATAAGAAGGTTGTCTTATTTGTAACAATTGCCCTGTTTCTTTTGTTAAATGTCATTGCATGGGGCAGGATGTTTAAAAAACATCAAAAATTTCTGTTTAAGAAGTTGTTTTATTTTATTTTGTATCTTTGCGCACTGGAAATAGCACCTTATTTGATTATTGCCCGAGTGGCATTTTTCAGTTAAGGAAATCAAACAAATGGTTAATATGAAAGTGAAAACAATCTTGGTTTCCCAGCCGGAACCTAAAGTAGAAAATTCACCATATTTACAGCTTGTAGAAAAGCAAAAAGTAAAAATAGACTTCAGGCCTTTTATTCATGTCGAGGGAGTTAATGCAAAGGAAGTAAGGCAGCAAAAAATAGATTTAACCAAGTTTACTGCTATTATTCTCACTAGTAGGAATTCCGTAGACCACTTTTTCCGGATTGCCGAGGAAATGCGTTTTAAAGTACCGGATACGATGAAGTATTTTTGCCAGTCCGAAGCCGTGGCTTATTACCTGCAGAAATATGTAGTTTACCGGAAACGTAAGATCTATGTGGGGAAACGTACTTTCCAGGATCTGGCGCCAATGATGAAGAAGTATAAGGATGAGAAGTTTTTACTGCCTTCTTCGGACGTGTTGAAGACGGACGTACCGGAAAGCCTGGACAAGCTGGGAATAGACTGGAAAAGGGCGATTCTTTACAAGACTGTGATCAGTGACCTCTCAGACCTGAGAGATGTTTATTATGACATCCTGGTGTTCTTTAGTCCTTCGGGGATAGAGTCACTTTTTAAGAATTTCCCGGACTTTAAGCAGAACGATACCCGGATAGCCGTATTCGGCAATACAACGGTAAATGCTGCAAACGATGCAGGACTTCGTATAGATATACAAGCCCCGACACCGGAAACACCTTCAATGACTATGGCATTGGAAAAATATATCCTGGAGGCCAATAAGAAATAGAGAAATACGTTAAAAGATTAACTAAAAACCCCCGGTTGCTGTCGGGGGTTTTTGTTTTTGTACAAGTACGGTAGCCTAAAGAGGAGCGCCACTCATAATCTCTTCACTGGCATGAGCCTCAAACCTGGAGAAATTGTTTTTAAAGGCCATGGAAAGTGCTTCTGTCTGTTTGTCGTAGGCAGTCATGTCTTTCCAGGTATTTCTCGGATTGAGCACTTCTGAAGGTACTTCCGGGCACGATTGCGGTACTGCCAGGCCGAACACTGGATGTTTCTCAAAAGCCACTTTTTCCAGGAGCCCGTTAAGGGCGGCAGATATCATAGCCCTGGTATAGCGCAGTTTCATACGCGACCCTAAGCCGTAAGGTCCGCCGGTCCATCCGGTATTTACCAGCCATACATTTACCCCGGCCTCTTTCATTTTAGCACTGAGCATCTCCGCATATTCGGTGGGATGCAAAGGCATAAAAGGAGCTCCGAAGCATGCTGAGAAGGAAGGTACGGGTTCATCGATACCCGCTTCGGTACCTGCTACTTTAGCGGTGTAACCGGATATGAAATGATATGCCGCCTGACCCGGTGTTAGCCTGGAAATAGGAGGCAGAACGCCAAAAGCATCTGCCGTAAGGAAAAATATATTTCCGGGATTATACCCGATAGAGGGTTCCCGGATGTTTTGTATATGGTTAATCGGGTAACTTACCCTGGTGTTTTGAGTGATGGAGATATCGTCAAAGTCGACTTCACCCCTGTTGTTGAGAATAACATTTTCGAGCAAAGCACCTTTTTTGATGGCCCGGTATATGTCCGGTTCGTTCTCTTCCTTAAGGTTAATTACCTTGGCATAGCATCCACCTTCAAAGTTGAATACGGAGTTTTCCGCGGTCCAACCGTGCTCGTCATCACCTATAAGTCTGCGTTGCGGATCGGCGGATAAGGTGGTTTTTCCGGTACCGGAAAGGCCGAAGAAAATGGCCGTACGGTTGTCTTTACCCACATTGGCACTACAATGCATCGGCAGGGTATCCTTAAATACGGGCAATTCGAAATTGAGCGCGGAAAAAATCCCTTTTTTGATCTCACCCGTGTAGCCGGTACCACCGATAAGGACTATTTTTCTGGAAAAGCTGAGAATGGCGAAATTGTGCTGTCTGGTACCGTCTTCCGATGGGTTTGCATGAAAGCCCGGCGCATTAATAACGGTCCATTCCGCTTCAAAATTTTCCAGTTCGTCCTGCGTAGGGCGGAGGAACATATTGTAAGCAAAGAGGTTGCTCCAGGAGTATTCCGTTATAACACGGATATTTGTGCGGTAATCGGGGTCTGCACAGGCGTAACAATCCCGGGCGTAAACCTCTTTTCCGGAAAGATATCCTGTCACCTTCCGGTACAACCGATCGAAGGCTTCCTCGTCAAACGGAATATTAATATCGCCCCACCATACTTTGTCTTTCGTAATATCGTCTTTTACGATAAAACGATCTTTCGGGGACCTCCCGGTAAATTCACCGGTGTTGATGGCAAGAGCCCCGGAAGAAGCTTCTTTACCCTGCCCTTTACTAATGGTGATCTCATGCAACTTTTGCGGAGAAAGCTGATAACGAACCCTGGCATCTTTAATGCCGTACGCCTCTAACGAAATCGTTTTAGTGTTCAGTGTGTTGTTAATCATTACAAAATAGTTAGTGTGTGTGTTTTTACACTACAAAAGTAAAAATTAATCCAAACGAAATCGTTATAGTGTTATATTTATTTGGTTTTTAGCCTAAGAAAGTTAAAAAATAAAACTCCCCAGGCTATGATGAGAAGTGTTCCTCCTATAGGGGTGATAATTCCGATCGTCTTAAAGTCAAAAGAGGTGAGGTCATTGGTTGCGAGCCCGTATATGGAACCGGAGAAAAGAATAACTCCGACCGTCACCAGCGAGTAAATAGTTTTCAGGGCCTTTTCGGATAGCGCGGACAGGTTACCAATCAGTAACAGGAACAGGGCGTGGTACATTTGATATTTAACCCCCGTTTCAAAGGTAGAAATAGCATCGGTCCCGATGGCGGATTTTAAGGCATGGGCCCCGAAAGCCCCCAGTATAATGGCAATGAACCCTAAAATCGTTGCAGTGAGAAGAATAGTCTTTTTCATATAGTGTTTATTCAGGAGAAAAGTTGATGGTAAAACCAACTTATCCCGCTACAATTTTTTATAAATATAACAATTTACTACATTCGTGTTATAAAAATTAATAACGGTAGTTTAAACCAATACAAAAATACATCAGAAAAGTATTATGGAAAACATCTTGATCGTCGGAGTGGGAAAATCTACATCATATCTTATCGATTACCTGTCAAAAGAGTCACGGAAAAAGGGTATACGCATAACCGTAGGGGATATTAATGCGGATAACCTGGAAAGGCTGAAAATGACCTATAATGATATAAATGGTATCCGCCTGGATATTTTCGACAAGAAACAGCGGGAAGAAGCGGTGAAAGCGTCGGACCTGGTCATATCCATGTTGCCTGCCAGGCTCCATGTGGAAGTAGCCAAAGACTGTATTGCTTTCGGGAAGCACATGGTTACGGCGTCTTATGTAAGCGATGAAATGCAGGCGCTTGATGCGGAAGTAAAGAAGAAAGGACTTGTGTTTATGAACGAGATAGGCCTGGACCCGGGCATAGATCATATGAGCGCCATGCATGTTATAGACCGTATACGTGACCGTGGCGGGAAAGTACTACTTTTTGAATCGTTCTGCGGAGGATTGGTTGCGCCTGAGAGCGATAATAACCTGTGGAACTATAAATTTACATGGAACCCGAGAAATGTGGTTGTTGCAGGGCAGGGGGGAACAGCGAAGTTTATCCAGGAAGGGACATACAAGTATATCCCTTACCACAAGCTTTTCCGTCGTACCGAATTCCTGGATGTGGAAGGATATGGCAAGTTTGAAGCTTATGCCAACAGGGATTCGCTGAAATACAGGGAAGCGTACGGACTTGAGGATGTACTCACTCTTTACCGGGGAACCATGAGAAGAGTAGGTTTTTCCAGGGCGTGGAATATGTTCGTTCAATTGGGAATGACCGATGACAGCTACGTTATGGAAGATTCCGAAAACATGAGCTATCGCGATTTTGTCAATGCTTTTTTACCCTATTCCCCGACGGACTCCGTAGAGTTGAAGATGCGGCACTACCTGAAGATCGACCAGGATGATATTATGTGGAACAAACTTGAGGAATTGGGACTGTTCAGCCGGGATAAAAAAGTGGAGCTCCCGAAAGCTACGCCGGCACAGGTCCTTCAAAAGATACTGGAAGAGAGCTGGAGCCTTGCGGAAGATGATAAGGACATGATAGTAATGTACCACAAGTTTGGCTATGAACTGGAAGGTAAAAAGTTCCAGATCGATTCCAGCATGGTCGTAACGGGAGAAGACCGGAAGTTTACGTCGATGTCCAAAACCGTCGGATTGCCGGTCGCCATGGCTGCGTTGCAGATACTCGAAGGGAAAATTACCACACCTGGTGTACAAATACCTTTGAAAAAGGAAGTATATGATCCCATTTTAACGGAATTGGAAAAACAGGGGGTTGTGTTCCGGGAAAAACAAGGTCCTTATATGGGATACAACCCACATAATGTAGCAGGTTAGGAAGAACGCTTAGGGACCTGTTACCTTTTTTTATTGTTGGTGAAGAAATAAAATTTCCTTATTATATTTATAATTTGTTAATGTAATACCCTTTTTAAAGCACAAATGTGTTGCAAATGTTGTATATTTAATTGCAATTTAATATCTGTGCTATGAAGATTATTAATGAAACGGTAGAAATTGACGGGATAGATAAGGAGATTCTCCGTTCCCTCATGAACGATGCGCGAAAGCCTATTCTGGAGATCGCGCGTAAGATCGGTATTTCGGGAGCAGCCATTCACCAGCGGTTGCGAAAACTGGACGACTCTGGACTGATTGCCGGGTCCAAGTTTGTCATAAACCCGAAAGTACTGGGATATTCCACCATGGCTTTTATTGGTATTTACCTGGATAAAGCCATGCGAAACCCGGAGGCGGTTAAACAATTGAATGAGATTCCGGAAGTACTGGAATGCCATTATACCACCGGAAACTGGAGCATACTTATTAAGATGCTCTGTAGAGACAATGAGCACCTCATGTACCTACTCAATGACAAGGTGCAAACTATTGAAGGCGTTTCCCGTACGGAAACATTTATTTCCCTGAACCAGCAGATCAACAGGCAGATACAGCTGTAAAAGGGAGGCAGATTACAAGTTCCAGGTTGCAGGAGTGTAAATAGTTGTAACGCAGAGACACGCAAAGAAAACACAGAGATACACAGCGCAGTTGTACTTTGTGGTTCTTTGTGCCTGCTCCGTGAAGTTTAGTGTTACTAATAAAACTGTTCCCCAACTACCCTGTGATCATTGGCCAACCTGCAACCTTCAATTTTCTGTGATAAAAACTGTAATTTAGTTTGTATTTATTCTAAATAATAATTAATTTCGCTCCCGTAATGGAGACGATATTATTTAAATCCAGGTATTATACGGCGTATCAGCCCGAGAAGGGGCGCTGTTTTTTTGTGGATATCCAGGATAAGAAGATAAGGATGTCTTTTTGTCAATTGCTGGCTTTCCGGCAGAAAATACTGGCAATAGACCTGGATGCGCACTTTGATTCCGAGTTAAATCGTCACGGCATAGAAATTCTTACCCTGTGTAACAGGGAGCATCTCTTCATACTGGATACCCTGGAAGTTCTTGATCTTAAAATGTTTGTACAGGGTATATTTGCCATGTCCGAACTCCACGCTTTGGTTACGGTATAAAGCCCATCGCGTACCTTTCTACTGTTTTTATTTTCCCTTATTTATATTTAGTCTTAGACCGGATACAAATTCTCTGTGTTTTAGATAGTTACGTGTTATTTTTGTAAATTTGTACCAGACAAGTAAAAGATTTAGGACAGCTTAAATAAAAAATCAGACCGATGAAAGATTTAGTACGACAACGATTGAGTATAAATGTAGATGTAATGGACCTGTTAAACGAGCAGATCGCTAAGGAGGCACATTCATCTTCCATATATCTGGCTATGGCTTCCTGGTGCGATCACAACGCTTTGGAAAACAGTGCCGAATTCTTCTATGAGCAATCCAAAGAAGAAAGAGATCACATGATGAAAATATTCAAGTTCATCAATGATAACGGCGGAATGGCGATTTCTCCGGAAGTAGCCGATGTTACTCATGATTTCAATTCCCTCGAAGGCATATTCGAGTCCGCACTGGAACAGGAAATAGCGATCACAAAATCCATTCACAATATTGTGCTGAAATGCCGAAAGGTAAATGACCTGGCAACTGAGAACTTTTTACAGTGGTTCGTTAAAGAACAGATGGAAGAAGAACAAACCATGCGAAGAGCGCTGGACCTGTTTGACCTTATGGGAACAGAAGGGATAGCTCTTAAGCTTATCGATGAGCGTATCCCGAAAATTAAGGAATAACATGTAAAAATTAATTTCCAAATAATTGAGGTTGTCTTAACGGGCAACCTCTTTTTTTGTCTTGATAGTTTTGGAGTTGGAAGGGTTTTAACGTGTTAATTGTCGGTTTGGGCTATTTACGCAGTGATTGAATACCCCGGTAGAAGGAGAGAGTCAAGGGCGGGTTTGTAATACCGTATTTGTTCGTTGGGATCCCGAAGTCCGGCCCTCGGCATTTGCTTTTCCCATTTGGTGATACAGGTGTGGAAATAAAACGAGGGGAAATCCGAAATAAAAAGGCTGCAGGAAGTTTTATCTCCTGCAGCCTTTTCGATACTAATCTGTTCTTAACTGCAAATTACTGAGCTTGTCCGTGCACAAGTTTCTTATCGCCGATAAAATCATGATTTAAAATCTGTACTTTTTTAGCATTGTTAGCCATGTTAAGTACTTTATCCAAAAGATCGGTTTCGTTTTTAAACAACGATTTTTTCAGTGCCTGCATCTCTATTTCCATATTGTGTCTTATCTGTTTCTTAAGCTCTTCGGTAAAGGAGAGGTTAAAAACTTTTTCATATAGAAACTTGTGATTGGAAAGTGAGAAATTTCCATTTCCGATACAAATGTATATTTGATTCTCATCGTCAATAAGAAAGTATTCTTCGGAAATCGGAGAAATCAATTTCTTCACATTGTCGTTCTCAGAAAAATACTGTACGATTTCTTTAATGTATTTTTCGTCTTCTGTTAATTCTCTTTTTTTAAATCCAAACATATCTCTCGAATTTTGAAGAAGCGGGCCTTAAGTCTGAAAAGTCTTAATGGACTGTAAGCTTCTTCTGTTCTATATATTTGGACACAGAACATCGCAAAAAGTCACCTTCGGAATAAAATATTGTTTAATAAGCATATATACAGTTAGTTATATGCGGTGGTTATAGTAAAAGAAATTCGGTTTGGTCCGGTACTACGGATTATCATGAAGTATTTCAATGTTTCTATTAGTAATATTTTTTATGGGGAACACTATTTTTTTATCCTCCATGGCTATTACAAGACTTAGGTTATCAATTAAAACAATTGTTCCCTCAATGCCGTCTATGCGAATTCTCATTCCAGCCTCAAAATTTTTACGGGTGTAAAAACCAAGTATGAGCCGGTATACAATATCTTTTGAACCGAATCCTAGCGCAATGGTAAAAGCTGCGAGGAATGCCCCCAGGAGAATGAGAATGTTATTGGTAATGATATTGGTGTTTACTCCAATCTGGTTAAGGGCTGTTATGGCTGTTATTATTAAAATGATGTAGAAAGCCAGTCCACCTATAAACTTTGAGCCGCTCATATCGAATGACCTAAGCATCCCCTGTATGGTATTTTTAATAAAAGTTGCAATTACAATTCCTATGGCCAATATGACTACACCACTTAAAAAACGAGGCAGATATGTGATTAATTGACCGGCAACATCCGACACTGCCGTAAGCCCCAGCATATCGGCCCCCATTATAAGCAGGATAAGGATCACAAAACACTTTACAAAAAACAGTATAACCCTGCTCAAATCGATTTTAAGAGAAGATTTCTCCAGGAAATCCGCTTCGTTGATTTTTGCCGAGAGTTTATCGATTTTTGATAATTTTAGTACACTACCAATTAAAAGTACAATCAGTTTATAAACTACCCATCCCAGGAAGATAAAGAAAACGGCCCATAATATTTTGGGAAGTATATCGTAAAGTTGTTCAAAAAGTGTTCTGAGTATATTGAAATCAAGGTTATTTTCCATGATCATATCTTTTACCGGTTTGAGTAAGCTATTTTTTATTTGGTTTGTCTTTAAGTTTTAATATCTCGTTTACGGTCAACGGATATTTTACAGCGACGAGATCGGCCAGGTCCAGGGAAAGTTTTATCAGGGCAACGTCATCCATTACCTTTTCTCTAAGGGACTTGGGTAGTTCCTCGTCATGAATTATTTTTTTGAAAGGATTATCCACTGGCTTTCTCAATTAATTTTATTGTACAACTCCATAAGGCGATGTTTGGCCCGTTTCAGACGCATTTTGGCAGCACTTTCTCCTATTTCCAGGGTTATGCTTATATCCTTTACCGAAAAATCATCCTGATATTTCATCAGAAGAATCATTTTATCGTCCGGATCAATGTCCTCCATGGCATTTTTCAATGTCTCTTCTTTTAGTTCGAAGATGACCTCATCTTCTATTTCGGCCATTTCACTGGTAAAGTCTTCCGTTGGGACAAATACCTGCCTGTATTTATTCAGGTTTCGTTGCATATAGTTAACACAAAAATTATAGACAAAAGAATACAGCCATGTTGAAAACCTGGATTGCCCCCTGAAGGTTTTCAGTTTAGCAAAAAGCAAAACAAAAATGTCATGGGTTAAGTCCTGTGCTTCTTCTACGGATTTTGTAAAGGAGAGGCACTTATAATAAACGATGCGTGCATACCTGTCATACAATATCCCGAACCAATAGGTGTCGTTTACCTGTACTATCCGTGCGACAAGCTCTTCATCGGTGATGTTTTCAACATCCGTTCTCTGATGATTTCTCTCCATAGCAGGTAAAGAGCAACCTTTTTTAGGGTTAGACACATGATGTACCGGAAAGGTCACATTTTTTTATAAAAATACTTATTTATTTTTAATAAATAGCATTACCGAATTGTTATTCAGTTTGTTAAGAAAGCTCAGATTATTTTAATCAGACTGTAGGCGGAAGAGGAAGGAGAAGGTTTATAAAGGGACCCTCCAAAGCGGATTCATTCCATGTAAAGTAGTGTAAAACGCAAATATGATAACTCAGTCAACCCACTAACTAAAAACCCGCCTGAGATCTCAGGCGGGCCGTTTTCTGTATGAAATATGTGATTATTCTTTAATTTCTCGAACCCAATATACGAAGGGCCCAATACAGCAGCATGGCCAGGGAACCGATAGCAGCTACCAGGTAAGTCCTTGCTGCCCATTTGAGGGAATCTTCGGCTCCGTTGTATTCCTGCGGACTGAGCATATTTTTGTTCTTTAACCAGGCCAGGGCACGGTTACTGGCATCGTATTCCACCGGAAGGGTTACCAGGCTGAAAATGGTAGCGAGTGACATCAGTACGAGTCCGGCTACGGCTATCAGAAACCCGAAACTATTGGCTATACCAAGAATAAGCCCACCGATGATAAGCCACTGGGACATCCCGGAAGAAACGCTTACTACAGGCACGAGTTTGGACCGTAGCTGTAACCACTGATAAGCTTTGGCATGCTGTACGGCGTGTCCGCATTCGTGGGCCGCTACGGCGGCAGCGGACGCGTTACGTTGATTGTACACACCTTCACTGAGGTTAACGGTTTTGTTTGCGGGGTTGTAATGGTCTGTCAGCATCCCGGGAGTAGAGACGACCTTTACGTCACGAATACCGTGATCCGCAAGCATTTTTTCGGCAATTTCCGCTCCGCTCATGCCATTGCGCAAATGTACCGTCGAATAGTATTTGAATTTGCTTTTCAGCTTGTTGCTCACCAACCAGCTTATTAAAGCGATTCCCCCTATAATGATATAATATCCTAACATTCTTTCTCCGTTTTAACTTTATAAAAATACGAAATTTTCTGTTTCCGTTACTGCGGAAACTCCTTTTCGGAATAAAAGACAAAAACCCGGCCAAAAAGAACGGACCGGGTATGTTATTAAGAATATTTTAGTATTTACTGCCGGATGCAGTGAATTTTTGTCAGGCCACCTCATTACACCACGGCTTCCCATCCGAAAGCTTCGGCTATGCCTTCATATACGAGCACCCCGTTTACGATGTTTACTCCTCTGCCTAGTGCTGCATGTTCTTTACAGGCCTTTTCCCAGCCTTTGTCGGCCAGTTGCAGCACATAAGGCAATGTCACATTGGTAAGGGCCACAGTGGAGGTGTAAGGGACTGCTCCGGGCATATTGGCTACGCAATAGTGAACGACATCATCTATAATGTAGGTAGGATCCTCATGGGTGGTAGGCCTGGTGGTTTCGATACATCCTCCCTGGTCTACGGCAACATCCACGATAACGGTACCCGGGTGCATTTCACTGAGCATGTCGCGTGTAATGAGACTGGGCGCTTTGGCGCCGGGTATGAGAACTCCGCCAATGATGAGGTCGTGGGTTTTTATATGTTTTCTGATATTGTATTCACTGGAGAATTCAGTAACCACATGACTGGGCATAATGTCGTTTACGTAACGCAGGCGTTTCATATTGATGTCCAGGATGGTAACATGTGCTCCGAGCCCGGCAGCCATTTTAGCGGCCTGTATACCTACGGTTCCCGCCCCGAGAACAAGGACTTTTCCCGGAGGTACGCCGGGAACTCCGCCAAGGAGCACTCCCCGTCCCTTAATGGGCTTTTCCAGGTATTTAGCACCCTGTTGAATAGCCATGCGTCCGGCTACTTCAGACATGGGGATGAGCAATGGCAGGCTGCCGTCGCTTTCCTCTACGGTTTCATAGGCAATACAAACGGCATTGCTTTTCAGCATGGCCCGGGTAAGGGGTTCGCTGGAAGCAAAGTGAAAATAAGTGAATATCACCTGGTTTTCCCGTACCAGCGGATACTCTTTTTCAATTGGTTCTTTCACTTTGACGATCATGTCACTTTTGGCATACACTTCCTCGATAGTGGAAAGTATTACGGCGCCTACGGCTTCATAATCGGTATCAAAAAAGCCACTTCCTTCTCCGGCAGTGGCTTGAATGTAAACCGTGTGGTGGTTCTTTACCAGTTCGAAAACCCCGGCGGGCGTTATACCGACCCTGTTTTCGTTGTTCTTGATCTCTTTTGGTACCCCTATTTTCATAATGTGTGTGTTTTGTACTTAGAACTTGTTTCAACTGAATTCATCCCGATAAGTATCGGGAGGCTAAAAAAATGTCCTTTTTGCCCCATACTCGTCTTTTTTTCACCCCATAGCTAAGGCTATGCGGCTCAAAAAAGCCTTCATATGGAACAAAAATCATCATTTTTCGCTACAATCAATCCAGTTGAAACAAGTTCTTAAAATTAACCATTTAGGAGAATAATCGTACAAAGATTTATGCAAAAAGAAAGGGAGTTGTTTCGTTAGTACGAAAAAAAACTCCCTGTATGTTGAAAATATTTAATTATATCCGACTTATGTTAGAAGGAAATGGGCCGGAAAAACGTTGTTATCCCACAATATTAATGATCTTACCGGGTACGATAATGATCTTTTTCGGGGTCCTTCCCTGAAGCTGTTCCTGTGTCTTTTCATGCGCCATTACAGCTTTTTCCATGTCTTCCTTGCCCATATCGAGAGGAAGTTCCAGCTTAAAACGCATTTTCCCGTTGAAAGAAACGGGGTATTCCTTGCTGCTTTCCACCAGGTATTTTTCTTCGAATTCGGGAAAAGGAGCAAAAGCTACCGATTCTTCATGTCCCAGTTTTTGCCATAATTCCTCTGCGATATGGGGGGCATAAGGAGAGATTATGATG
Organism: Sinomicrobium halophytocola; assembly: GCF_052983395.1. Classification (NCBI taxonomy): domain Bacteria; kingdom Pseudomonadati; phylum Bacteroidota; class Flavobacteriia; order Flavobacteriales; family Flavobacteriaceae; genus Sinomicrobium; species Sinomicrobium halophytocola. The sequence continues at coordinate 29,160 of NZ_JBRKIT010000018.1, read as the reverse complement.
GCAAGAGGTCCGAGTATGTCCCCGGAATTACATTTCTGTGCCGTCAATTCGTTCACAGCGATCATAAATGAGGAGACCGAAGTATTAAAGGAGAAATTCTCTATATCCTCTATTACCTTCCTGATGGTTTTGTGAAGGGTTTTGAGGCTTTCTTCGGAGGCGGGTTCTTCCGATATGTAAAAGGTGTTGTCCGGCCCGGAATGATACAGTTTCCATAATTTTTTCAGGAAGCCGTGGACGCCGGTAATGCCCGCGGTGTTCCAGGGTTTGGCCTGCTCCAGCGGACCGAGGAACATTTCGTACATCCGAAGAGTATCCGCACCGTATTGTTCGCAGATATCATCAGGATTGACGACATTGTATTTCGATTTGGACATTTTTTCCACTTCACGGCCTACGATATATTTACCGTCCTCCAGTATGAATTCCGCGTCGCGGAATTCGGGACGCCAGTTTTTAAAGGCTTCCACATCCAGTTCCTCCGAGGCATTTACGAATGAGACGTCGGCATGTATCGACTCCGTTTCCCGGTCTTCTATCCTGTTTTTGGAAATGAAGGTATTCGAACCTTTGACCCGGTAAACAAAAGCGCTCATTCCCAGGATCATGCCCTGGTTAATCAGTTTTTTGGCGAATTCGTCCACCGGGAGCAGTCCTTTGTCAAACTGGAATTTCTGCCAAAACCGGGAGTACAGCAGGTGGCCGGTGGCATGTTCGCTTCCACCTATATAGAGGTCAACATCCTTCCAGTAATCCAGCGCTTCCCGGGATGCGAATATATCTTCATTACGGGCGTCCATGTAACGGTTAAAATACCAGGAACTTCCCGCCCAGCCCGGCATGGTATTCAGTTCCAGGGGGAAAATGGTTTTATCATCGATGAGGTCGTTGCTGACCACTTTATTCTTTTCGGTATCCCAGGCCCATGTTCTGGCATTTCCTAACGGGGGCTCGCCGGTTTCTGTAGGGAGGTATTTTTCTACTTCGGGCAGTCGTACGGGCAGATGTTCCGCGGCGATCATTTGCGGTAATCCGTTTACATAATATACCGGGAACGGCTCGCCCCAATAACGCTGACGGCTGAACACGGCATCCCGCAGACGATAGTTTATCCTGCCTTTTCCGGCATTGATGGCCTCAAGTTCGGCGATGGCCTTTTTGGTAGCTTCTTCATAGGGTAACCCACTGAGGAAACCGGAGTTGGCGATGACCGCACCGTTCTTTTCACTGTATGCGGCTTCGGAAATATCCGCATTTTCGAATATATTGGGTATAGGAATATCGAAATGCTTTGCAAAATCGTAGTCGCGCTGATCTCCACAGGGAACGGCCATTACAGCGCCGGTACCGTAACCTGCCAGGACATAATCGCCTATCCACACGGGAACGGGCTCTTTGGTGAACGGATGTTCCGCATAAGCACCGGTAAAAACCCCGGAAATGCTTTTTACGTCCGACATACGATCGCGTTCGCTTCGCCTGGCAGTTGCTTCAATGTAAGCATCTACGGCTTCTTTCTGCCCGGGAGTGGTAATTATGGGTACGAGGTCGTGTTCCGGGGCGAGGGTCATAAAACTTACCCCGAAAATGGTATCCGGCCTGGTCGTAAATACAGGGATCTCATGATCGGAACCCTTTACTTTGAATCTTACTTCAGCGCCTTCGGAACGGCCTATCCAGTTGGTCTGTGCATCTTTCAGCGGCTGCGGCCAGTCTATACGGTCCAGTCCCTCCAGCAGGCGTTGGGCATATGCGGTGATACGCATGCTCCACTGGGTCATTTTTTTCCGGATAACCGGGTAGCCGCCTCTTTCGGAAACGCCGTTCACGATCTCGTCGTTCGCCAGGACCGTTCCCAGGGCAGGGCACCAGTTTACTTCGGTTTCTGCAAGGTAAGTCAGCCTGTATTTTAATAGTAATTTTTGTTTTTCTTCGTCTGTGAAAGCCTGCCATTGCCCGGAAGAAAAGGTTTCCGTATCACTGTCACAAACGGCATTGACATCGGCATTCCCGTTGTTTTCGAATTTCCGGACCAGTGTTTCGATGTCTTCTGCCTTGCCGGTATCGTTGTTGTACCAGGAATTGAAAAGCTGGATGAATATCCATTGTGTCCACCGGTAGTAATCCGGGTTGGACGTACGTACTTCGCGGCTCCAGTCAAAAGAAAACCCGATTTTGTCCAGTTGCTCCCGGTATCGTTTGATATTCGTTTCTGTGGTGAGCGCAGGATGCTGCCCGGTTTGAATGGCGTACTGTTCGGCGGGAAGTCCGAAAGAATCATATCCCATAGGATGTAAGACATTAAATCCCCGGTGGCGTTTATATCGCGCGTAAATGTCCGAAGCAATATATCCGAGGGGGTGTCCTACGTGCAGTCCCGCGCCGGACGGATAAGGAAACATGTCCAGCACGTAATATTTGGGTTTGTCTGCTCCTTCGGAACCGGGATTTTTCGCTTCGAAAGTTTTATTTTCTTTCCAATACTGCTGCCATTTGGCTTCGATTGCGTTGTGATCGTATTTCATATGCGGATATTACCGTTTTTACGGAATGCTTTTTAGCTGATTAGAACGATGAATGATGCGCAAAAATACAGTTATTGAACGAAACAGGCAATATCCGGAAAAGCTTGATGGAGGGGGATATTGTTTCAGGTTACAAGCTACAGGTTGCAGGTTTTTTTAAACGGATTTTTGAATATATTCTTTAAGATCCGTCGGGGAATACTTCTTTTTAAAGGTGAAGGCATAGGGTGTTTCTCCGTGTTGCCGGATGTGATCCAGGCGTTCACGGGCATCGGTCACCGAAGGGAACATACCGTCCTCCACATACCAAAGGGCCATGTGCATTTCGTGCATTTTGTGAAACCATTCTTTTTTTCGTTTGAATATTTCCACATGGTCCGAATGGTAAACATAGCGGAACAACGAATCCATGTCTGCCCATACGGACATATTTACGATAATAAAATCATCGTCATATATTTTCATGGAGGTGGCATTATTGGCGTCGTCCTTAAGTCGCCATACAAATCCGGTACTGCTTTCGGCGAGGGCATTGATACGGTCCAGGTTGGCTACGAAATCGGACATCACGGGGCTATCGATCGCTCCTTTCATACGGGCGATGTTTACTTGCGCTAATTGCATAGATCTTGCATTTTTGGAAACAGACGGAATCTGCCAGGCAAAATACAAAACAAAAACGAAAAAAATAGTGCAGGTGAGGTATCCTTTTAAAATTTAAGGATGGGGTTGATGGTAAAAAAGGGGAGGAGGTTGTCCGGAAGGGAACTTAGTGACATAACAAAACCGGTTGTAATGCCTATAAGTTCTTCAGGTCCTTGATCACTTTAAACGCCTTGTCTATTTGTCCCTCGCCTACGATAATCGTAAATTCGTTGGTGGTGGAAATTACTTCGTGCAGAATAATTCCTTCCCATGCCAGTCGCTGAAAGATAAAGTAATAGATACCGGGGATAACTACGTTTTCTTCGGGAAGTTTGACGGTAATGGAGGCCAGGTCTTCTACTTTCTGTGTCATTTTTTCCTCACGGAACAAAGATTCGACCATAGAATTAAGCGAATTGCTGACCACAATATTGGTTTCGTTAACTCCCCTCGAAGATGTATAGAAAGCATCTTTGTTCTTGTTTACCTCCTTGAGTAAGCTGGCCTGGCTGTTCAGTATGGTATCAGACAGCAGAAAGGTATAATCCGTGAGTGACGAACGTACGGTAATTTCACCAATGTTCTTAAGCACTTTCAGTATTTTGTGTGTGGCACGGAATTCCATATCCATGGATAAACGTTTGAGCGCCATCACAACAGCCCCGCTTCTTACCTCTTTTCCCAGTTGCTCCTCTATCTCCGGCCCTATAATTCTGGATAAAGAGGTCAGGTTAATAATGCCCTGTGCCAAAGCGCTCTGCAGAAAAGGCTTTGTTTTAATGTAATTCTCAACTACGGAAGAAATGGTTTTCATCTTGAATGGTTTTGGTTTACGGGGCTAAATTAACAAATTGTTTTATTTAAAACAAATAGTAATTTAAATAAATTAATAAAAAAATGGAGGAGTAGGTTTTTTTATGTATGTGCTGTTGTGAAAAATCGATATTTATTGTTGCGAAAGGGCTATAATTTAGGGGCTAAAAGTGATAAAAGGCATCCGGCATATGTTCCAGGGTATGGCTTTTACCTTTTCTGATAATGGTAATGATATCGAAACGGACTTCCGTATCTATGTTTTTTGTAACAACATAGTGGTCTATAGCTTTGACAAGCAACTGTATTTTCTTCTTATTGACGGCGTCCTGGGGATTTCCGAAGTCTATAGAGCTCCTCGATTTTACCTCTACAACGGCCAGGATATCCTCTTTTTGTGCTATAATATCAATTTCCGCTTTACCGAAAGTGTAATTTCGTTCGAGGATGTGATACCCGTTTTGCAACAGGTGTTGTGTAGCCAGTTCTTCTCCTTTTTTCCCGAAGTTGTTGTGTTCTGCCATGGTTTTCGTATTCCGCCCTATGAACTCATCTTGACTTTTGTGATTGAAGCGAAAAATAGAGATTTTTGCTTCAGATGCAGGCTTTTTTGCGCTGCATAGCCATAGCTACGGAGCAAGAAAAAGGCGAAATCTGGAGTAAAAAGATCATTTTGTAGCCAATTAGAAAAGTCAAGATGAGTTCTATCTGTAAAATTAAGGAAAAACCTTATAACATGCAGGGATTCTTTCTGAGGTGCTGCTTATTTTGTCATTATATCCGTACTTTTATATATAAATATTTCGGATATGTATTTTCAAAAATCAGGAATTGCCCTGGGTTTAATAGTGTCGTTGTTCCTCATCGCCTGTGGGGGTAAGCGCGAGAAAACAGGAGAGAAAAAATCAGGTTCTGCCGGAAACCCTGTAGCGGGAATAACGGAGGTTTCCCGAGATACCCTGGCATTGTCGTTGGAAAATGGCTTTGTTAAGGGAGAAATATATAAAGAGGAGCGGGATAAAAAGTATTTTGTGCTTAAAACCGATGCCCCGGTACAATTATCTGCCAGACTGGAGTCGAAAGACACGCTGGCCAACCTGCGCTTCACCCAGATATTCTTTCCGGACGGATCGGCAGACGGTCCGTTTGGCCGGGAACTGGAATACGACCTGGAAAAGCCCGGGACCTATGTTTTGTCCGTAGGGGAAAATATGATGGCCGGGGAACCCTGGTCCGGGGATTTTACTATTGAAGTGAAAGTGGAATAAGGATTCTCCTGTTCCGGTATTATTTTTTAAGGGCCTTAAACTCCAGGGTAACGGAATCCCTGGCAACGTTCAGTTTGGCGTCTTCACCCAGTATCAGGGCCCTGTTGTCCTGGATATGTCCTGCCGGAAAATCGAAACAGACCGGAAAATTATACTTGTCGGCAATTTCCTTTACAATACCTATGGCATCTTTCCCCCACGGAATGCTGTTGTCGTGCATTCGGGTCATACCACCCACGATCAGGCCTTTGATATTATCAAAGTACCCGTTGCGTTTCAGGTTCAACATCATCCGGTCTATGTGGTAGAGGTACTCGTCCAGGTCTTCGATAAACAGTATTTTTCCCTCCGTTTTTATAGCCGAGGGAGAGCCTAACAGGCTGTATAGAATGGAGAGGTTTCCTCCGACAACTTCTCCCTCTGCAACTCCTGCCCGGTTTTGTAGACGTGAAGGGATGGTGTATTGGAGTTTTTTGCCGAAAAGAGCTTTTTTAAAGCTTCGTATGGCTTCTTCGGAGTTCTTTTTCACATTTATGGGCATGGTGGCATGGAGGGTAGCTATACCGAGATTGTGAATATGGCTGTGCAGCACGGTAACATCACTGTAACCTACGATCCATTTGGGTTTTTGCCGGAACCTGGTAAAATTGAGCATATCCACGATCCTCACCGTACCGTAACCTCCTCTTGCCGCCCAGATGGCTTTAATAGCCGGGTTATCCAGCATGTCCTGTAAATCCTGTGCACGGGCTTTGTCTGTTCCCGAAAGCTGATGGTATTCCGGTCCGATGGTCTTTCCCAGCACCACATGTAATCCCCATTGGCGCAGGGTGTCTATGGCAGGTTGCAGGTCTTCCGGCTGAAAGCTTCTGGCCGTGGCTACAATGGCTACGGTATCTCCTTTTTTAAGGTTCGGGGGAAAGATCATGGAGTCTTGGGCATATCCTGTTCCCGTGATTAAGGTCAAAAAGAGGATAAATACAAAGTGTTGCGTGTGTTTTAACATGTGTAATCCTGGTATGATTAGTATCCGACGGAACAAAATAACAAATTACCCGGGAAACAGGACTACGATTTCCCGATTTTTAAGGTCTAATCCATCCTAATGCTTATTTTTGCACCCTGATCCGGCTGTGTGCCGGATTTTAAAGAACAGGACTTCACGGATTTGTCCGGATGAGTCTTTTTTACAGTAAACGAAATAAGAAAAGAATATACTATGCCACAAAACCCAAAGCGCTATACGATCACGTCAGCATTACCCTATACCAACGGCCCCATACATATAGGCCACCTGGCCGGGGTGTATGTCCCTGCCGATATTTATGCCCGTTATCTCAGGTTACGGGGAAAGGATGTCGCTTTTATCTGCGGAAGTGACGAACACGGGGTGGCTATTTCCATGCGGGCTAAAAAAGAAGGGGTTACACCACAGGAGATCATAGACAAATATCATGCGATCATCAAAAAATCCTTTGCGGATTTCGGGATCTCATTTGATAATTATTCACGTACTTCGGCAGAGATACATCACAAAACAGCATCCGGTTTTTTCCGGAAATTGTACGATGACGGGAAATTTATAGAAGAAGTTACCGAGCAGCTATACGATGAAAAAGCCGGGCAATTCCTGGCAGACCGTTTTGTTATTGGGACCTGTCCGAAATGCGGAAATGAAGAAGCCTACGGAGACCAGTGTGAAAACTGCGGAACTTCACTGAATGGCACGGACCTGATCAACCCGAAATCGACCATAACCGGTACTAAACCGGTGCTGAGAGAAACCAAACACTGGTTCCTCCCTTTAGATCAATACGATGCTTTTTTGCGGGAATGGATACTGGAAGGACATAAAAGCGACTGGAAACCCAATGTATACGGCCAGGTAAAATCGTGGCTGGACGACGGACTAAAACCCCGTGCCGTCACCCGAGACCTGGACTGGGGAATCCCGGTTCCGGTGGAAGGCGCCGAAGGAAAGGTGCTTTATGTGTGGTTCGATGCGCCTATAGGATATATTTCGTCTACCAAAGAGTGGGCGGAGCGCGAAGGGACAGACTGGGAGCCTTACTGGAAAGATAAAGATACCAAACTGGTACATTTTATCGGGAAAGACAACATCGTCTTTCACTGTGTGATCTTCCCGGCCATGCTCAAAGCGGAAGGAAGCTATATCTTACCGGAGAATGTTCCGGCCAACGAATTCCTGAACCTGGAAGGGAATAAATTGTCAACTTCCAAGAACTGGGCGGTTTGGTTGCACGAATACCTGGAGGATTTCCCGGAAAAACAGGACGTACTTCGGTATACCTTAACGGCCAATGCCCCGGAGACCAAAGACAACGATTTTACCTGGAAGGATTTCCAGGCCAGGAACAACAACGAACTGGTAGCCATCTTCGGAAATTTTGTAAACCGGGTTATTGTACTTACCAATAAATACTACGACGGTGTTATCCCTTCCCCGGCGACGTTTACCCAAAGAGATGAGGATACGCTGGCAGAACTGAAGAAATACCCGCAGGTCATATCTTCTTCCGTAGAGCGCTATCGCTTCCGGGAAGCCCTTGGCGAACTGATGAATGTAGCCAGGCTGGGGAACAAGTACCTGGCGGACGAGGAGCCGTGGAAGCTGATAAAAGAAGATGCGGAAAGGGTACAGACTATTATGTATGTAGCATTACAGGTGGCCGGTGTGCTGAGTGTGTTGAGCGAACCCTTCCTGCCGTTTACCGCGAAAAAACTCCAAAAAATGCTCGGGCGGCCGGTTTCCGAAGAAAAAGCCCCCTGGGATGCCGTTGCGGAAGGAGAGGACCTTCTCCCCGCAGGACATCGCGTGAACCAGGCCGAACTGTTGTTTACCAAGATAGAAGATGCGGAAATAGAAAAACAACTGGAGCGGCTGGAACAAACCAAACTTGACAATAAAGCGGAAAATAAGGAGGTAGCTCCGCAGAAAGAAACCATATCCTACGAGGACTTTGCCAAACTGGATATGCGTGTGGGGACCATTATCGAGGCGGAAAAGATGAAGAAGGCCGATAAACTGCTCATTCTGAAGGTAGATACCGGTCTTGACGTCCGAACCATAGTTTCCGGAATAGCCGGAAGTTTTAAGCCGGAGGACATTATAGGCAAAAAGGTAACCGTACTGGTAAACCTCGCCCCGAGAAAACTCAGGGGAGTGGAGAGCCAGGGAATGATACTGATGACACAGAACAGCGAAGACAAACTGGTTTTCATGAACCCGGACGATACGGTAGATAACGGGGAAACGATCTCCTGATTCAGGATTATTTTTAGTATATGAAAAAATTCGATCCGGGTGGATTTTCCTCTCCCGAAAGGTTTCGGGAGAGGAAAATCGGATTCCCTTTAATCCCGATATTTATCGGGATCGGTCAAACTGATTTACCGATAAATCTGTATAAAACAAATTTTGCCATATACTAAATAGATTATTATAAAATTAAAAAGACAATGTTTCCCCCCTGGGGAGATGCCGAAGGCAGAGGAGGATTTCTCCAGACTATAGACTATAAAATAACGAACAGATGAACATATTAATATTGGGAAGCGGCGGTAGAGAGCATACATTTGCCTGGAAAATTGCCCAGAGTGATAAGGTAAAACGGTTATTTGTAGCCCCCGGTAATGCCGGTACGGCCAAAACAAAACTGGCTTCCGGAAGTACGGTAACCAATGTAGATATATCCGCTACCGATTTCGGGGCGGTAAAAGAACTGGTGCTTCGTGAAAATATTGAAATGGTCGTTGTAGGGCCCGAAGATCCTTTAGTGAGAGGAGTTCACGATTATTTCCTGGATGATCCCCAACTGAACAAGGTAGCGGTAATAGGTCCGCAAAAACAGGCGGCTTTACTGGAAGGAAGTAAGGAATTTGCCAAACAATTTATGGCACGGCATGATATTCCCACTGCGGCATACCAGAGCTTTACCAAAGACCAGCTGGAAGCCGGGTACGGTTTCCTGGAAACGCTTAACTCTCCATATGTACTTAAAGCGGATGGACTTGCAGCCGGAAAAGGCGTGTTGATACTGGACGACCTGGAAGAAGCCAAAGCAGAGCTTAAAAACATGCTGGTAGCGGAAAAATTCGGGAATGCCAGCGCCAAGGTAGTTATAGAGGAATTTTTGAGTGGAATTGAACTCAGTTGCTTCGTCGTGACCGACGGAAAAAATTACCTCACCCTTCCTATGGCAAAGGATTATAAACGGATAGGAGAAGGAGATACCGGGTTGAATACGGGGGGTATGGGAGCAGTGTCCCCGGTGCCTTTCGCGGATGATGATTTTGTAAAAAAGATAGAAGAACGTATTGTAAAGCCTACCATTGCCGGTTTGCAGGAAGATAAGCTGCCCTATAAAGGTTTTGTATTTATCGGGTTGATAAAAGTAGGAGATAATCCTTATGTTATAGAGTATAACGTCCGTATGGGGGACCCGGAAACGGAAGTAGTGCTCCCCAGGGTAAAGACAGACCTGGTAGCGATCTTTGAAGCGGTAAGTACAGGCACCTTAGACCAGGTGAAACTTGAAGTGGATGAACGGGCGGCAACTACCGTTATGGCGGTTTCCGGCGGATACCCGGAGGCCTATGAGAAAGGAAAAGAAATTACCGGGGAGGATGCTATAGGAGAATCGTTGGTTTTTCACGCCGGAACAGTTCCGAAAGATGGTAAGACTGTTACCAGCGGAGGGCGTGTGATAGCCGTTACTTCTTATGGAAAAGATTTTAAGGAAGCTTTACAAAAGTCCTATCAGAATATGGAAAAACTGGACTTTGACGGAATGTATTACCGGAAAGATATAGGCTTTGACCTGTAGTCTTAACTAAAAACGGCATCCAGAGAGCGTATATACCCAATGATACGATCTTGTATCGAAAAAGCCATTAACTTTGGATGCCGTTCTTTGGAGTAGGGGAACCTCTTTATTTCAGAAAAGAATGTGCAGAGACATCTTTGTTCTCTTCACCCCCGTCATTGTATTTTTTCAGTTGCATAATCCAGTATACCAGGGCGGACATACAGATAAGGATAAATATCCAGTTCAGTGTATTTGCCGCCCACCAGTTTTCGAGTTCCAGGGACCGTAACCAATTAAGAGGTACGAACAGGATGTTTTCGAACAGGTATTGAATGCTTTCCAATAGGTCTTTCATCTGTTATTTTTTTAATTGTTTTTCATAGGTCATGCCGATAATATTATGGTCTGCTAACAGGCATTTCATAACCAGAAGGTAAAAGTTATACTATATTTACGCAGCAAATTTACGTTTTTTACGTTGTAAAATATAAAAACACGAGATGATTTCCAGTTTTTTTAACCGGGCAAAACCCATAAATTTTTTATTGATAGCACTTTATGTGGGTTTTTTCTACTGGATGACACAATTTTATCTTTACCATACGGATTGGACGGGACCGACTTTACTCTCCCGGTTTTCCGTTTTTCTGGTTGTTGTCTTCAGTGTTTTCCTGGCCAATTTCATCATTCGTAAAAATACACTTTGCGAGGGGAATTCCTATGCTGCGCTGCTTTTGGTGACATTCCTTTGCCTGTTCCCACAGATATTCCGGAGTTCCGAAATTATAGTGGCCAATCTGTTTGTATTGCTGGCTTTACGGAGGATGATCAGTATCCGCTCGCTGATACAGATAAAACAAAAGATATTTGATGCCGCCCTGTGGATCTGTGTGGCCGCCCTGTTTTACGAATGGGCCCTGCTGTTTCTCCTGGTAGTATTTGCTTCTATCCTGGTTTATCGCCTCGGGGATTACAGGAACTGGCTGGTGCCTTTTGTCGCGATATTTGTAGTGGCCTTATTGCTGTTTACCTATGTTATATGGTTTGCCGATATAGAATGGATAAAGGAGGTTTTTCCGTTTTCCGTGAATTTTTATAGCATCAGGACCAGAACAGTAGGATTTATACTGCCTATAGCTTTAATAACATTTTTCAGCCTGTTGTCCCTGGCGGCTTTTATAGCCAACTATAAGGCGAAACCCTCTGCTATACAGTCTTCCCTGCTTTTAGTGATCATAACATTGCTGGTAGCGGCCGGAATAGCGGCAGTTTCGAATAACAGGGAAAGCGATGAGGTGGTTTTCGCCTTTTTTCCTGCTTCCATACTCATCACCAATTACCTGCAATTGATCTCCAAAAAATGGTGGAAAGAATTTATGCTCTGGTTGTTTTTGATGTTGCCGGTAGCGCTGTTGTTTATTTGATGTAAGTTTAGTTTGTTTTGGTTTTGTAACCAGGGATTTAATGTGTGACGAAAATGATTTCAACCCTGTTTCCCGGAAAATCAGTTTTACCCCAGCCATTTCGACTGTTCTGATAAATATCGGGATCGGGAGAAGAGGGGTGGACCGCTTTGCGGGGTAGGGAGTTTTGACCAGCCCGAACCTTGGCGCATATACATAGTGTTTACGTTTATCCCTATGGTTTGGGCTTTCAAAACCCTCCCCCCTTCGCTGCGCTCGGGTACCTCCCTTCTCCCGATAAGAATGTCGGGATTATCGGGGGAGCAAATCGAGGAAAATCAGGCTCCCTTTAGGGTCGGGGTTAAACTGATTTTCCGAACTTATATTTAACAAAACAAACTTCTCAGTGTTGTAGTTTGCTCCCGTAGGCAAGGTCGCCGGCATCGCCCAGGCCGGGTATAATGTATCCTTTGTCGTTCAGCTTATCGTCTATCGCCGCAATCCAGAGATGGGTGTCAGCGGGGAAATGTTTTTCGACCAATTCAATCCCCGGTTTGGCACCGATAACGGCCAGAAGGTGTATTTCCGCCGGAGTTCCCAGATTTTTCAGGCTCTCATATACCGAAATAAACGATTGCCCGGTGGCCAGCATCGGATCGGCCAGGAGCAGTGTTTTGCCATCCAGGGAAGGGGATGACAGGTATTCCACCCGGATCTCGAAATCATCTCCGTTTCCGGTGTGGTGCCGGTATGCCGAGATAAATGCGTTTTCGGCATGGTCGAAATAATTGAGTAGTCCGTTGTGAAAAGGTAACCCGGCCCGGAGAATGGAGCATATGACTATTTCGTTCTCCACCAGCGGGACTTCCTTTTCGCCCAGGGGAGTGGTCACGGATTTCGGAGCATAGGAAAGCGTTTTGCTGAGTTCATAACCCAGAATCTCCCCGATGCGTTCCAGGTTCTTCCGGAACCGCATACGATCCGTTTGCATAGAGCGGTCGCGCACCTGCGCTATAAAGTGATTCAGTATGGAATTCCGGCTTTCGATATGATGAATATGCATTTGAGACTTTTATTTATTCAAATGTACGCAAAATGAGGATAAAGAACGTGTTTGGAATAAGGTACGGGTTTCCGCTTTGAACTTTAAAGGATTATCGTACTTTTGCGCAAAGGAGAAGAAGAGATAAAGATGTTTTCATGAAATTAGAGCGGGTTTTTAAGCAACGGAATTAAGGGGATGGCGTCATAAGGATGTGAAGAAAAGAGATAAGATGGATATCTTGCTTGGAGTGTTTATTTTTATAATTTTTTAATATGTCAAAATATAAATCTTTAAGGGAAAACAAAATTGCTGTTATTGGTTTGGGATATGTTGGATTGCCTTTGGCGGTAGAATTTGCAAAGAAAGGATATTCCGTTTTAGGATTTGATATAAACGAAGAACGAATTAAGGAGTTAAAGAGAGGGAAAGACAATACCGGTGAAGTTTCAGAAGATGAATTACAAGAGGGTAGAGATATTAGTTATTCTTCACAGCAAGAAGCTCTTTCGGAATCCAATGTTTATATAATTACTGTTCCTACTCCTATTGACAAGTTTAAACAGCCGGATCTGTTTCCTTTGTTGAATGCAAGCAGATTAATTGGGAAATTTCTTAAAAAAGAAGATATTGTAATTTATGAATCCACGGTTTATCCCGGATGTACAGAAGAAGATTGTGTCCCTGTTTTAGAGGAAGCAAGTGGACTGAAGTATAATGTAGATTTTTATTGTGGGTATTCACCGGAAAGGATAAACCCAGGAGATAAGAATAGAAGAGTACATAATATTGTTAAAGTTACTTCGGGGAGCACTCCTGAAATAGCGGATATAGTTGATGATCTTTACAATTCGATAATCGAAGTAGGAACCCATAAGGCCCCGAGTATTAAAGTAGCGGAAGCTTCGAAAATTATAGAAAATACCCAAAGGGACCTGAATATTTCATTAATAAACGAACTAGCTCTGATATTTGATAAGTTAGGAATAGATACCCTGGATGTTTTGGAGGCAGCGGGGACTAAATGGAACTTTCTTCCATTCAGGCCCGGATTAGTTGGAGGACACTGTATCGGAGTAGATCCTTATTATTTAACTCATAAAGCAGAAAGTGTTGGATATCATCCGCAAGTAATACTTTCTGGCAGGCGTATTAATGATAATATGGGGATACATGTAGCCAGTAGTGTGATCAAGTTAATGGTTAAAAATGAATTAAAGGTTAAAAATTCAAGGATACTTATTTTGGGCTTTGCATTTAAAGAGAATTGTCCGGATGTTAGAAATTCCAGGGTTATAGATGTTATTGAGGAATTGCGGAGTTTTGGGGCAAGGGTCGATGTGTATGATCCTTTGGCGGACAAAAAGGAAGCTTTTAATCATTATGGTGTAAATCTTATTAATGATATAAAAAATAAGTATGAAGGGATAATTTTAGCTGTTGGACATGATGAATTTAGAAAAATAGCGATAGAAGACCTTAAGGTTCATCCCAAAACGGTAGTATATGATGTTAAAGGTTTTTTGTCTAAGGACATAATAACAGGAAGGCTATAATAAGATGAAAGAGAGGGAATTTTTTGCTCATAAAACCGCAATTATTGATGAAGGATGCTCAATAGGTGACGGAACTAAAATCTGGCATTTCTCTCATATTATGACTGGTTGTGTTATAGGTGAAAAATGTAATATAGGCCAGAACGTTGTTGTTTCCCCTCAGGCAATTCTCGGAAAAAATGTGAAGGTACAGAATAATGTATCCATTTATACCGGTGTTATATGTGAAGACGACGTGTTTTTAGGGCCTTCTATGGTATTTACCAATATAATAAACCCCAGAAGCGCCATAGTCAGGAGGGATGAATATATAGAAACATTGGTAAGTAAGGGAGCATCTATTGGTGCTAATGCAACTGTAATTTGTGGCAATGCTATAGGACAGTATGCGCTAATAGGTGCCGGGGCTGTCGTAACTAAGAAAGTTAAGGACTACGCATTGGTTGTTGGGAATCCGGCCATACATATCGGATGGGTGAGTGAATACGGGCATCGCTTGAATTTTGACGATAAAGGTGTTGCAATTTGCCCTGAAAGTCTTCAGGAATACCGACTGGAAGATGATAAAGTAAAACGAATTAAATAACTATATTACCCTTTTACATGAAGAACTTTGCATTGGTAGGAGCAGCGGGCTATATAGCCCCGAGACATATGAAAGCTATTAAAGAAACAGGCAATAATTTGTTAGCGGCTCTGGATCGGAGTGATAGTGTAGGTGTTATTGATTCTTATTTTCCAAAGGCCGATTTCTTTGTCGAATTTGAACGTTTTGACAGGCACATAGAGAAGTTAAAATATGAGAATAGCACCTATCTGGACTATGTGAGCATATGCTCTCCTAATTATTTGCACGACGCCCATATTCGATTTGCTTTGCGGAGTGGAGCAGATGCGATATGTGAAAAGCCTTTGGTGTTAAACCCCTGGAATGTAGATAAACTTCAAAAAGTAGAGGAAAAAACAGGAAAGAAGGTCTATAATATTCTTCAACTAAGAGTTCATCCAAGTATCATTGCATTAAAAGAAAAAGTAAAAAATGCGACAAGAGACCGGAAATTTGAAGTAGATCTGACTTATCTGACATCTAGAGGACACTGGTATTATACATCCTGGAAAGGAGATATGAATAAGTCAGGGGGTATTGCGACGAATATTGGTGTTCACTTTTACGATATGTTGTCTTGGATCTTCGGGGATGTACAGGAAAACATAGTTCATATTCATGATAATGACCGGGCCGCGGGATATCTGGAATTTGAAAATGCCCGGGTCCGATGGTTCTTATCTATAAATGCACAGTATTTGCCAAAAGAGGTTAAAGCAAAAGGGCAAACTACCTTTAGGTCCATCACTATAGATGGTGAAGAACTCGAATTTAGTGGAGGCTTTACAGATTTGCATACTATGGTGTATAAAGATATATTGGAAGGTAAAGGGTATGGGCTGGAAGCGGCCAGAACAGCAATCGAAATTGTACATAGTATTAGGGGTATGAAACCGGTTGGGGTTAAAGGGGAGTATCATGGTTTGTTGGTAAATGTTTAGATGAAACTATATATGTCTTTTAAATTAATTAAAGAAAAATTTTTAAAATCTGAATTCACGAGACATGTATTAACTCTGCTTAGTGGAACTGCCTTAGCCCAAGCCATTCCAATATTAATTAGTCCTATAATAACGAGGTTATATTCACCCGAAGAAATAGGAGAATACACAATTTTTTTTGCTACGTCTAATATATTAGCATTATTAGTTTCTGGAAGATTAGAATTGGCGATATTGATTCCCAAAAAAAGGAAAGAAGGAATCATGGTGTTGATTCTATCTTTATTTTTTTCATTAATTCTTTTTTCATTCTTATTACTTCTTTTTGTTTCTTTTAACGAAACTATAGCTAGTTTTTTAGGTTTAGGTTCATTTAGTAGATGGTTGTTTTTAATACCATTTACTTCATTGTTTTTGGCATTTTTTCAAATTTTCAGCTATTGGTTAAATAGAGGAGATAAATATGATATAATATCAAAGGGTAAGGTATTGCAAGGCACAATAACAGGAATTATTCATGTAAGTTTTTCTTTTTTAAGTGTTTTGGGGCTTTTTCTAGGAAGGATAAGCGGAGTTTTTACTTCTGTTATTTATATGTTGATATCTAAAGGCACTTTGGATATGGAACAAAAAAATGCTATTAACTCAAAGTTAATGATAAAAACACTTCAAAAATATAGAGTATTTCCACTTGTAACAATGCCTAATGCATTGCTTAACATGACTTCGAATAATTTACCAAATTATCTACTAGAGACACTATATACCCTACAACAAACAGGTTTTTATGCATGGTCGGTTAGAATTGTTCAAGGTCCTATGTGGCTGATAACTAGTTCTTTGCAACAAGTTTTTTTTAAAAGAGCTTCAGAAACATTTAATGAACATGGAGATTTATATGGTCTTGTCATTAAGATGTATAAAAGGTTATTTATATTAGGTATTATTCCATATACATTATTGTATTTGTTTTCAGCAGATATCTTTGAAATAATATTTGGGATGGAATGGAGAACAGCGGGAGAATACACTTCTTATTTAGTTCCGTGGTTGTTTGTAGTATTTTTAAATTCACCTGTAAGTAATGTTATTATAATACTTAATAAGCAAAAGGAATATTTCTTATATGAAATAGCTTTGTTTTTATGTAGGTCAGGAGCACTGGTTAGTGGATATTATATTCTAAATGAGGCAAAATATTCCATTATTTTTTATGGTATAGTAGGTTTAATTTTCAACACCTTGTTGTTTTTTATAACATTAAAAATATCAAAGCAAGCATATGATTAATCAAATGAGAGTCAATTTTATTGGAGATATAAGCCTAACATATTTTTTAAGTCAGGAGTCAAATCTAAAGAAGAAATTTTTGACGATAAGTTGTCAAATGTTTTTAATCTAAAGAATTCTTCGGGGCTTGCCCCGGGGTGGTAAGGAAAAGTTTGAAAAAGTGTAGCTTAGTGGAGTGGAAGATAAAATATATACAAGGGTCACAATAAGACTTTATTGTTGTGCCATTTCGTGTCTCCAATGAAGTATATGCATAAAGTATTGACAGCTGTCGAGATCAACGCTTAAAGAAATTTTGAATATCTGAACGCTATTAGATTGCCTTTATAGAGAGATAGGATATGAATCCGATCATGTCCATTTTTTAGTTCAGAATATACCCTCTATATCTGTGAGTGATATGGTTCGTACTTTAAAGAGTATAACAGACAGGTCGGGAATTGTTTCGTTTGCATCTTGAAACAGAACAATTTTTGTGGGCGGTAGTTTTTAGACAAGTGGATATTATGCCAACACCGTAGGTCAATATGGGAATACTGAAGTGATTCAGAAGTATATTGAGTCAAGGTAAAGAAAAAGAGTACGAAAAAATATATTCAGGACAACTCAAGTTGTTCTAATACCTTGGGGCTTGCCCCCGGGGTAGTTTATTATAGAAACTGGAATGGTAGAATCTCATGATATAGAAGAGATAGATCGACTCGAACAGCGCTCATCAAAATAAATAAAAATATTATAAGAATAAGATAAGAGAGTCTACCGTGCTTTTTTAAGACTAGGAGAATAGAAAAATATATCGCGAAGAAACCAAACAATTCTATCCTTAATTAAGGGTAAAAGCAATATTATACATTTTATTTCTTTATTAAGATCAAAAAATAAAAGGCTTTTGTTTATAGGTACTATAAGATTTAAATAAATTTGGATTATTAAATGAAAAATCATAAAAGATTAATGCACTTGTCCTATTTTTTAAAAAGAAGAAAGGATATACAATTGTATTATAAATTTAAAAAGGAATATTATACACCAATTGAAGTTTTAGAAGCAGAACAATTGAATAATTTTAAAATATTATTTGATTATTCAAAAGATAACATACCTTATTATAGAGAATTATTTAATGATCTAAAGCTAAAATCTGATGATTTTAATAGTATTGAAGATCTGAGTAAAATACCTGTTTTAACAAAAAGAGAGATTATTTCTAATTACGAAAAATTTATTCCAATAAATAAAATATTTAGGAGTGTCACTCGGTCTACTGGAGGATCGACTGGTGAGCCGTTGAAATTCAGAATGAGTATAGAGGATTATTCAAGGGCATATGCTTTATTATACAGGGGGTTTTCAAAAGCGGGGTATAATATTGGGGACAAAATGGCAATAATTGCAGGTGGCTCACTTGTAAACGATGATTCAGGGATAAAAAATAAAATTCAAGACTACATATTAAATTTTAAAAAATTATCCTCATATGGTATTAATGAAGAAGCTCTTAATGATTATTTTGATAAGCTTTATAAATGGAAACCATTGTTTTTAAGGGGTTATGCTAGTTCACTATTTTTATTTGCAAAATTTGTAATGGCTAATAAAAAACCCCCTTTAGAGTTGAAGGGAGTTTTCTCAACAGCAGAAATGCTAAATGATAATCAACGTGATTGTATAGAAAGAGCTTTTAATACAAAAGTTTTTAATAACTATGGGTTAAATGATGGCGGAGTGTCGGCATTTGAGGATGAGAAACAGGATGGCTTTATTATTGATACGGAAAGAAGTATTATGGAAGTAGTGAATAATGCTGGCAAAAATATTTTCAATGATAACGGAAAAATTATCGCTACTTCTCTTTATAATTTTAGTATGCCTTTTATCCGATATGAAACAGGTGATTTTGGGGCTCAAATTAAATCGAAAGGGGAGCAATATTCTAGACATAGACTTGTAAACCTAGGAGGAAGAACTACAGATTATATTTCTTTCAATAATATGGTCATAGGGAGTCCAGTTTTGACAGTATTAATGGGTAAATTGGATATACTTAAATATCAAATTATACAGAAAAAAAATAATAAAATTCAATTTCGAATAGAGCCCGGGAATAGCTATACTGAAGAAGATGAGAACTATATAAGAAGATCATTTAAGGATAATTTGGGAGATAATTCTTGCATAGAATTTATATATACAGAGGAATTTTTATACTCCGAAAATAAGCATAAATTTATTATAAAAGAAAAGTAATCAATAGTCCATGGGGTATTATTATAGAGATTTTTTATATTAAAATACAGCTTTCACTAAAAACTACTGCAGTAATCATAATCAATTTGTTTTTATAAAATGATTTTGTATTCAATCAATTTTTTAATGTGACTTAGCGTCATAAAAGATAAATAATAAAGAAGATAATTGATGAAAAATTTATCATATATAATTAAAGATAATGGGTATGTATACGGAGCATGTTTATTTGCCTTCTTACTACCATTCAATCAATTTGTTTCTACATTTGCCATAGTTTTATGGTTATTGTTATCAATAACAAGCCTTAAGAAGGAAAATATAAATAAGAATAGGTTATTAGGTTTATTTCCTTTGTTGTATATATTGTATGGAATTAGCCTTTTATATTCTCAGAATGAATCCTTTTATATTTTGGAGAGGAAACTCTCGTTAATAATATTTCCGTTACTTTTTTTCTTACATAAATATCATGAACATCAAAGAAAAGCAATTCTTAGAATGTTTATTTATGGTTTAATGATTTCAGGGTTATTATGTTTAATGATTGCTATATTTAAGTCTTCTCATTTTGAAAATGGAGTACTATATTTTAAAGCAAATGTTGAAGATGGGAGAGGGTTTATTGAGTCTATTATGTACGGGGGAAATTATTTCTTTGGAAATTATTTCTCTGTATTTCATCAAACAGTATACTATGCAATTTACCTATGTGTAGGTGTCGCTATTTTGCTTTGGGGGAAAAGGATTTTTGAAAAGAAAACCCGTACAGCTTTACTATTTTTTTTTATAATGTTACTTTTTTTAATATCAAATAAAGCGAGTTATTTGGTTTTATTTGCTATTCTATTGATAAAATTAACGTTTACTGATACATTGACTGTTAAAAGGAAGTTTATTATAATAATAACAGTTTTGATTGTTTCTATAGCGTTTAACTTCGTAAATCCACGAATGGGTTTGAGTTTAAGAAAAATACTCACAAAAGGAATTGAGTTGGAGAAAACGGCTAGGTATGATTATAAATTAAGGTTGTTAAGTTGGGATGCGGCGATTACTCTAATAAAAGAAGAGCCCGTTATAGGTTATGGTGTAGGTGATGCTCAAGATTATCTAAATGATGTTTATGAACAGAATGGGTATGTTTGGCCATTCAAATGGTCATTAAATGCGCACAATGAATACCTTCAGCTATGGATTGAAACAGGGATTTTTGGAGTTGTAATTTTTTTGATAATTTTATTTGTTCTGTTAAGGCATGGAATATACAACCATAGAAATTCATTGGCGTTGTCAATATTCATTATTTTCTTTATGAACGCTTTATTTGAAAGTTATTTAAACAGGTACTCAGGAATATCGTTTTTTTCTTTTATGTATTGTTTTATCATTTCGGCTTTTAATTACAAACCGCATGTCATTAAAAATTAGGCTTACTATAAAACAATCTTTTTGGTTGTATTTTACCTTGTTAATAGTTCTTTATCATCATGAAATCAAGGATTATTATTATTGGAAAGGTGTTGCTGATATTATTGGTGGGAAATTTGATTTTTCAATACCTAGGCTTATTTTGTCTGTTCTTTTTTTTAGTATCAATCTAAGAACACTAATGGGCTTAAATAAACAAAAACTTTCGTTTATTGTCATTAGCTTGTTCTTTTTACTGTTAACAGTACCTTCATTAGTTGCCAACACTTCCGGAGAGATATATCCTTTTAAACTATTGGTATATCATCAGTTGTTTTTCTTTTCATTATGGACGTTTTTTAAAATTAAAATTAACCTAAAAAAGTTACCACGACTAAATAAAACACAATCTCTTTATTTGTTAATCGTAATTGTTACAATTGGTATTATACCATATTTATGGGTTTATGGTCCATATATCAATTTAAAGAATCTATTTTTAGTTGAAGTATACCAAACAAGAACTAAAATGGCAACAGTATCTAATCCGTATATAGCATATACTTATTCTCTATACAGTAAAATAATAATTCCGTTAATTATAGTATTTTCACTTGAGCTAAAAAATAAGCTTACTTTTATTTACGGAGTTGTTTTACTTATTCTATTTTATTTGTTTGGAGCGCACAAAACAGTGTATGTTGGGCTGCTAATTATACTTGTTTTTTATAAGCTATCATATTATTATGCTATCAAGAAGATGGTATGCCTTCTAAATATTTTATTAATTGTTTGTTTTTTATTGGTCTTATTTTTTGAATATGATTATTTATGGATACTCACAATAAGGAGGGTCCAATTTTTGCCAACCTTATTGGATATTTGTTATATAGATTTCTTTAATAAGAAGCCGCTTCTTTGGTCTGAATCTGTATTTAAATCTTTTGTCGAATATCCATATGATCTTAACCATGGTCAATTAATTGGGAAGCATTATTTTGATAGATCAGATATGAGAGCCAATAATGGGTTGATATCAGATGGATATATGAATTTTGGTTCACCAGGAATTTTGATAAATATTTTATTTGCTTCAATCTATTTTTTCATAATTAACAATTTGAATATCCCGTCAAAGTATTTTGGATTATTCTTTTTAGTGATCTTCTCTTTTGTAAGTTCTTCATTGTTTACAGTATTATTAACTCATGGAGGGATAGCTTTATTAATTGTTTCCATGTTTATCCTAAATAAGAAAAGTGAGTTTTAACTCAAATTATATAAAGATGAAAAGCATCACGCATATAACTACAGTTCACCCAAGATACGATACAAGAATTTTTCTTAAAGAATGTAACTCTATCAAGGAAAATTATAAAATAGTTAATCTTATTGTCGCGGACGGGCTTGGGAATGAGGTAAAGAATGGGGTTAATATATATGATATTGGGAAGCCTAAAAATAGATTAATTAGAATGCTTTTTTATACAAAAAAGGCTTATATGGTTGCAAAAAAGATGAGTTCAAGTATATATCATATTCATGACCCTGAGCTTGTTTTTTCTGGCTTAAAGTTAAAAGGAGCGGGAGAGAGAGTAATTTTTGACGCACATGAAGATTTACCTAAACAACTCAAAAGTAAACCCTATTTGAATGGTTTTTTGAGAACAACACTATCAATGTTAGCAAGTATTACAGAAAAGTATACCTTAAAAAAATATACTATGTTGGTAGGGGCAACACCTAGTATTACCAGTAAATTAAAAAAGATTAATAGTAATGCTGTAAATATAAATAATTATCCAATACTTGGGGAACTTGATAACAATACTAAATGGTCTTCAAAAAGAAATGAGGTATGTTACTTAGGGGGGATTACTAGGATAAGAGGGATTGTTCAGCTAATAAAAGCAATGGAATATGTTGAAGATGATATTAAATTGAATTTAGTAGGAGGTTTTTCAGAGAATGGTTTGATAGAAGAACTAAAGCAAGAGCGTGGTTGGGAAAAAGTAAACTACCTTGGCGTTTTGTCAAGAAAAGAGGTGTCAAAAATATTAGCAAGATCTAAAGGTGGAATAGTTACATTTTTAAATGTTCCTAATCATATAGAATCTCAGCCTAATAAAATGTTTGAATATATGAGTTCAGGAATTCCGGTTATTGGTTCTAATTTCCCATTGTGGAAAGAGATTTTAGAAAAACATAAATGTGGTTTAACTGTAAATCCGGAAGATCCAAAGGCAATTGCTGAAGGGATAATGCAGCTGATTAGAAATGATGACCAAAGTAAAGAGATGGGAGAAAATGGAAAAAAAATAGTGAATATTATTTATAACTGGAGTGCGGAAAGTAAAAAATTAATTAATGCATATAAAGTGATTTTAAGCCAATGATGAAAATAATTACAATAGTAGGGGCTAGACCACAATTTGTAAAAGCGGCAATAATAAGTAGAGAGTTTGCTAAGTATAAAAATGTTAAAGAAATAATTGTACATACGGGGCAGCATTTTGATCAAAATATGAGTGAGGTGTTTTTTAAAGAAATGAAAATCCCTAAACCACATTATAATTTTGATATTAATGGTTTGTCACATGGAGCCATGACAGGGCAAATGATTGAAAAAATTGAACAAATCTTGTTAAAAGAAAAGCCGGATTGGGTATTGGTGTATGGAGATACTAATTCTACTTTGGCCGGAGCACTTGCTGCTAAAAAGCTGCATATTGAGATAGCTCATGTAGAGGCAGGGTTACGATCTTTTAATGATAAAATGCCAGAAGAAGTCAACAGAATTTTAACAGATAGGATTAGTAATGTATTGTTTTGTCCAACAGATACTGCTCTTAAGAATTTAAAACAAGAAGGATACGATAATTTAGATTCAGAAATAGTTCTATCTGGAGATGTAATGGAAGATGTAGCTATTTTTTATAAAAAATTAGCAAAGCGTCCTGAAAATTTGGAATTGGCAAAAGAATTTGTACTTACAACAATACATAGGGCAGAAAATACGGATGAAGAAGAAAAGCTTAAAGAAATTTTTGAGACTTTAGATGAATTAGCAAAAGAAATACAGGTAATATTGCCTTTACATCCAAGAACAAAAGGAAAGTTGAAATCTTGTGGAATCAAAGTGGAAAATATAACGTTTATAGAGCCCGTGGGATATTTGGAAATGGTGTATCTTTTGGAAAAATCTAAAATGGTAATAACAGATAGTGGAGGTTTACAAAAAGAAGCATTTTTCTTTCATAAGCCATGCATAACTTTAAGGGAGGAGACAGAATGGGTAGAGTTGATAGAGAATAATGTGAATATTTTAGTGGGATCAAACAGAGAAAAGATTCTCCTGGCTATCGATAGTTTTAAGGAAAGAGATTTGAACTTTAATATCAATTTATACGGAAAGGGACATGCAGCAAAAAATATTGTAAAATACTTTATGGAAAAAACATTTTAGATAATTACCAGAATGTGAAATTACTTAAGTTATGATAGACAGTAAAGTTTCAATAATTACCCCGGTATATAACTCTGCAAAATATATGAAAAAGTGCATTGATTCAGTATTGAATCAAACGTATTCAAACTTTGAACATATTTTAGTTGATGATTGTTCTACAGATAATAGTGTTGCGATTATTGAAGAATACTTTTCCATGGACCGTAGAATTAAACTGATTAAACTATCTGAAAACGAAGGAGCAGGCATTGCTCGGAATACAGCCATAGAAATGGCAAAAGGGAGGTTTATTGCTTTTTTGGATTCTGACGACGTTTGGGATTCTGAAAAACTTGAAAAGCAGATAACCTTTATGATTAAAAACAATTGCCCATTTACATTTACGTCGTATGGTTTAATAAATGAAAATGGTAAGCCATTAAAAAAAACGGTTAAGGCCAAATCATTCGTATCATATAAATTAGCATTGTATTCTAATCCTATAGGTTGTTTAACTGCAATATATGATACAGCATTTTATGGAAAACGATATATGCCCGATATTCGTAAAAGACAGGATTATGCACTATGGTTATCACTTTTAAAGGAATCTAATGGTATAGGATTACAAGAATCTCTTGCTTTTTATAGAGTTAGGTTAAACTCAATCTCTTCAAACAAACTAAATCTAATAAAATATCAATGGGATTTGTATAGAAATATAGAGAAGTTGTCGGCGGTTAAAAGTGTTTTTTATTTAACTACTAGTTTTTTAGCGAAAATAAGAACTGCGTTATAAATAATTTTATGAAGTATGCATTTATTTTAAACCCAATAGAAAGGCAAATTATTCTTCTTATAGGAGATTTGTTTTTTATTGGTGTTTCTCTTAATTTGTTTGTCAATTATGCTATTGATGAGGATTATCTATCGCCGCTTTTGGATAGCTCGCTATTTGCTTTGGGAATATGTATATATTTATTTCTTTCCTATGTACTGGATTTCTACAACCTGGAAAAAGCCAGCCGGTTTAATACAATTATATCGCAATCTATCTTTGTTTCAGGGCTTTTTGCATTAATGATATTTTTCGGAGCCATTTTACTTTTTGATGCAAGTTTTTGGAGAATACCTCTTCTAACGTTTTTAGTAGGAACTCCATTATTAATTTTTTTATGGAGGTTATTATATAAGAATACATTTCGTTTTATTCCAACTATAAGAAAAACCCTATACATTTATGATAAAAGTAATGAGAAGGACTATTCTGATTATGTTGGGTACATCAATGGAAATGAATTAAAGGAAACTTATTATAAGGTAAGGCTCAGCTATGATATTGACAAAAACATATTAGAAGGTAAAAATAAATTTATGGAATCCTTAAGTAGTATAGATACTTGTATAATAAATATTAAGGATTACGGTAATTTACCTGAAGATGTTAAATCGATTATAATAAGACTTATTGAAGAAGGCAAAGACGTACAGTCATATACATCTTTTTATGAAAACAATTATGAGGCGTTACCAATACAATCCCATAATGATAGTTTTTATGAGATACTTCAGATGAGAAATAAGAAAATAAGATATTTACAGATCCTTTTTACAGCTATAACGGATTATTTGTTATCTTTTTTAATAGGGTGTATTTTACTAGCGGTTTTACCCTTTGTATGTTTTTTTAACTTCTTTTTCAATCAGGGGCCATTGTTTTACAGTCAAAATAGAGTTGGTAAAAACGGTAAAGAATTTAAAATATATAAATTTCGCTCTATGGTAGTCGATGCAGAAAAAAGCGGTGCCAAAATGGCCACCACAGGGGATACTAGGATAACCCCTTTCGGCAAAATACTCCGCAAACTCCGGATTGATGAATTACCTCAGATTCTCTCTGTTATTAAAGGAGACATGACATTTATTGGCCCCAGACCAGAGCGAAAAATATTCACGGAACAATTAAATAAGCTAACCCCATTCTATAGTATACGACATATAGTGAAGCCAGGTATTACAGGATGGGCTCAGGTTAAATATAAATATGGTGAAAATCTCCAGGATTCAATTAAAAAATTGGAGTATGATCTTTATTATATCAAAAATAAATCAATAACTCTAGATGCTAAGATTATCTTTAAAACAATTACTGCAATTTTATTTTCCAAGGGAGTGTAATGTTTTTAGTTTCGAGATAATCTCGGCACTTAAAGAAGTAAATAAATATTTGTAGGCACTTTCAGAAGTAAGCTAATTTCCCAAAAAATAGACAACAAACTCTAGTGATTTTGTATGGATCACCGAAGTTTTTTTCTTTTTTTGAGGGTCACCCTGGTGTTTTTGTAATCTTCCCTAACATTAGCTACAATTGTGTATCCGTCCGACTAAGTACATCTTTTCCGGAATATTTAGGTCCTATAATTTTGGACACAAAAAGAACGATGTCTAAAACAACGAACTACAGACGCATGGTTTCTGACATCTGTCGGGAGCAGGGCATCACTTTTATCCCAGGTTTAAAAATGGTAAAATTTTCTTTTTTTGAGCAGTAAATGAAAATATTTTATATTTTTATACTCCCTAAGTAATTTAACCCCCCTAATAAATTATTTGCCTGGCATATGCCAGGGTCTTTTTCGTACGCCTTTTTTAAAGGTTTGCGATGGGACAGTTAATGATGTAAACAGAAATATTAACTTAAATATATTAGCGTGGAAAAATTTTTACTCTCTTTTTTGAAATCTTGTTTTCTATTCTTTTTTTCGTTTGCCTTTTATATGGCAGATGCACAGGAAATCACTTTTACTTATGACACCGCCGGGAACCAGACAAGCCGGAAATGGGTATGTGTGAACTGCAGAACTGTGGAAGACCTTGCCAAAGCGGCCAAAATGGAAGAAGCTGCGGAAACCCCCGAGGAATTACAGGAGGTAGCCATGGCGGACGAAGAAACTTTGGCCCGTCCTTTAACCTTATATCCCAACCCGGTGTCTTCTACCTTATATGTGGATTGGGAAGGCGATTTCCCGGTGCGGGAGGTACAGATCTATGGCAATACCGGTAACCTGGTCGACAAAAATGCTGTTGCGAAGAGTCAGACCCAGGCCGAACTGCAATTCGGTATGCTCCCCATAGGGGCATACGTCATGGTAGTGATCTATGAGGACGGTCATAAGGAAACCCGTAAGATCATTAAGAAATAGATAGTACTTCATATCCATGTCTTTAGTCCATGATCAAATTCATTATAGGTAGATTTTCCTTTAGACGATGCTTTGATCCCGATCCCAATAATTATTGGGATTATCGGGACAGTTGCCATGGTCAGTGTAAAACTGATTTTCTGACAACGCATTGAAAAGCAAATGTTGCCATGTACTAAAAACAGATGTAATTATGTATTTCCCTGTATAAGAAATCAAACCCAATTGACTTGTGAAATATGAATAAACAGATCAACTTAAAAAGCCGTAATATGAGAAATATATTCAAAAAAATATCAGCATATGTTCCCTCCCCCGGGGGGAGGGTCAGGGCGGGGGTATTGTTTCTGCTGCTCCCTTTTACTTTTTATGCCCAAACTAATACGTTTCCGGCTTCCGGAAATGTAGGGATAGGTACAGCATCTCCAGAAGCAAAACTTGATGTAGCAGGGATTACCTATTTAAAAGGAGCACCAACACATTCCCGGGTTTCAGAACAACTTAGAATAGGGAGGTCAGATCAAAGTATCAGGTACCATTCTATCTATTCCAATCATACAGGTACAGCACATTCTAATTATATTCAATTCCGGATACATAATGGTAATACTACTGATTTCACGGAACAAATCACTACAATGACATTGAATGGAGAAGGCAACGTAGGCATAGGAACAGAAGTGCCCGGCACCTGGAAACTCGCCGTAAATGGAAAAATACGTGCCAAAGAGATCAAAGTAGAAACCGGCTGGAGCGACTTTGTCTTTGAAGACAATTACAACCTGCCCACTTTAGAAGAAGTGGAACAGCATATTAAAGAAAAGGGTCATTTAAAGGATATTCCCAGCGCCAAAGAGGTTGAGGAAAATGGAATCTTTCTTGGAGAGATGAATGCTAAGCTGTTGCAGAAGATAGAGGAGTTGACTTTATACATGATAGAGCTAAAGAAAGAGAACCAACAACTCCGAAAAGAAATCGATGAACTCAAAAAGCCGTAATATGAGAAATATACTCAAAAAAATATCAGAATATATCCCCTCCCCCGTGGGGAGGGCCAGGGTGGGGGTCTTGTTCCTTTTGCTCCCTTTTACTTTTTATGCCCAGACCAATACTTTTCCGACTTCGGGGAATGTAGGGATAGGGACCACTAATCCTTTAGACAAACTGCAAATCGGAGAAGGGATAACTTTTCATAGTGGAGGCCATAAGGTCATAGGGTTTAGTTATGCTCCCAGCGGAGCAGTGGATTTAGACGAGACAGCATATTCAGGGGAAATTCGTTTTGATCCCGGTCAAGGAGAACTAATGCTAGGAGTTTCATCCTCAATTACAAGCAAACCCTCCACCAGGATCATTATGCGAAAAGATGGAAACGTAGGCATAGGTACAACCAACCCCGGCACCTGGAAACTCGCCGTAAACGGCAACATCCGCGCCAAAGAGATCAAAGTAGAAACCGGCTGGAGCGATTTTGTCTTTGAAGACAATTACAACCTGCCCACTTTGGAAGAAGTAGAACAACACATTAAGGAAAAAGGACATTTAAAAGATATTCCCAGCGCTAAGGAAGTGGAAGCGAACGGGATATTCCTGGGGGAGATGAATGCTAAATTGTTGCAGAAGATTGAGGAACTCATGCTTTATACAATTAAACAGGAAAAAAGAATTCTTCAATTGGAAGAAGAAATAGAAACGCTTAAAGCAATCGTCAAATGAAAAAACTATTCTCAGGGATTATTTTGTCCCTTACTTTTCTGAGTGTATCGGGTCAAACCCAATATTCGGGGCAATGGTCTTTGGGTAATTCGTCTGCGGAAAAATGGTATAAAGTGGCTTCTCTCGATTTTTCCGGACGAAACTTTAATACAGTCATTGCAGATGCCACCATTAATTATGCAAGGTCCTCTGTTCAGGGCTATAAGGCTTCCGTACA